>UQRS01000050.1 GCA_900543525.1 uncultured Oscillospiraceae bacterium | reverse complement strand
CTGCCTGACGGTCATCGGGCAGGTGGAGGGCCATGTGGAAGCGCCTCAGGGCCAGAAGACCACCAAGTATGAGCACGTCATCCCCCAGCTGGTCGCCATCGAGCAGTCGCCCGATATCGAGGGGCTGCTGATTATCCTCAACACGGTCGGCGGGGATGTGGAGGCCGGCCTCGCCATTGCCGAGCTGATCGCCGGGATGAAAAAGCCGACCGTCTCCCTGGTGTTGGGGGGCGGACACTCGATCGGCGTACCGCTGGCCGTCTCCGCCCGGCGGAGCTTTATTGCCCCGTCGGCCACCATGACCATCCACCCCGTGCGGATGAGCGGCCTGGTTCTCGGGGTACCGCAAACCCTCGACTATTTTGAAAGGATGCAGGAACGCATCACCCGCTTTGTCACTGAAAATTCGGATATAGAGCCGGCCAAATTCCGCGAACTGATGATGAACATCGGGGAAATGGTCACCGACGTCGGCTCGGTTCTGGATGGAGAAAAGGCGGTCGAGACCGGGCTGATCGACAGCCTCGGCGGCCTGTCCGACGCCATCTCGGCTTTGTACGGGATGATCGAAGAAGGAAAAGAGGCGGCAGCCAAATGATTCTGCATACGGTTGTTCCCTTTTCCTGCATCTTCCCGGAAAAGGACGGCGGAAATCCTGCCGGAGAGGCTTCGCCTCCCTCCACCGATCCGGCCGACTACCTGAAGGGCAACGCCCTTCCGGGCGAGACTCTGCCGAGCGAAACCCTTCCGGGAGGAATCCTCCCGGGCGAGCCGCTGCCCGATCCGGCTGGCAAGGCTGGGAGGGCGCCCGACCTCCCACCGGCAAAGTAAAGCTGCCGATGAAAGGCAGATCGGTGCGCGGCTGCACTGCCGCACGGCTGCATATTCACGAAGGGTGCGGCGGCACATCCCGGTCGTTTCGACCGGTCATTCCGATTTTCAAAAGATGTGCCGTCCTTTTAACATACCGCAGTTTATTTTTAAAAAAACAGAGAAAGGCGTTTTACATACTATGGGCTTTTTTGAGGCGATTTTTCAGGGAATCCTGCAGGGCGTTTCGGAGTTCCTGCCGATTTCCAGCTCGGGGCATCTTTCGGTCTTTCAGCACATCACCGGGATGGAGGAGTCGGCCTTCACCGTGCTTTTGCATCTCGGCACCCTGTTTGCCGTCATCCTCTGCTACCGCGGACGGATCGGCCGGCTGATTGTCGAATTTTTCCGAATGCTCGGGGATATTTTTCGCGGCCGATTCAAATGGAAGGAGCGGTCGGAGGACCGCAATTTCGTTTGCATGGTGCTTCTGTCCCTGCTCCCACTCCTGCTCTTTTTCTTCATCCGAAAGCCGATTCAGGCAACCGCGACCGACGGCAATCTGTATGTGGAGGGGTTCTCCTTCCTTGCGACCGGCCTGCTGATTTTTGCCGCGTCGGCCGAGGCGCAGAGAAACAAACATCCGTCGGAGCAGATCACCTGGCCGGTCGCCCTGGCCATGGGCGTCATGCAGGGAATAGCGGCGCTGCCCGGTGTCTCCCGCTCCGGGTCGACCATCGCCATCGCGCTGCTGCTCGGGCTGGCGAAAAGCCGGGCGGTAGAGTTCTCCTTCATCATGGGAATCCCGGCCGTACTCGGCGCAAATCTGTTTGAGATGATCGACCTCTTCCGGGGAGAGAGCGAGCTTTCCCTCCTCCCGGTGCTGGTCGGCATTGCGGTCTCCGCCATTGTGGGGATCTTCGCCATCCGGCTGCTCGACCGGCTGGTAAAACGCGACCGCTTCCACATATTTGGCTATTACTGCACCGTGCTGGGCGCGGTCTGCCTGCTGCTCTCGATTGCGGAGAGTCTGGCCGGACACAGCTTATTTATTTAAAACCGAAAAAAGCTTTTTTAAAAACGGAAAGGAATGTACATATACTATGGCGGCACAATCCGGAAAAAAGAAAAAAAACACAAAACCCAAAAGCGCCACCGCGACCGAAATACATGATCGCCGCACCGCGCCGGCAGCCGATACAGGCCGGCGGCAGGTGGTCGCGATTGTGCTGTTTGCAACGGCCATCTTCCTGCTTTTTGTCGCGCTGATCAAGGGGCAGAATGTTTGGGCCGCGCTGCACAATTTCCTCTTTGGCGTCTTTGGCGTCTGCGCCTGGCTCTGTCCTTTTGTGCTGGGGTTTATCGCCGTCCTCTGCGCCAAGGGAGATCGCACCGCGCACTTTGGCCGCAAGACGACCGAAAGCGTGCTGGTTGTCCTCCTGCTCGGCGCGGCGATCGACATCTTCGGGCGGGAGAGCGGCTCGACGCTCGGCTTCATCGACTCGATCGTCACGGCATACCAGTCGGGGGCGGAGATGAAGGGCGGCGGCTTTTTCGGCTGCCTGCTCGGCTATCCGCTGACCAAAATGTGTGGCAAAACCGGAGCAGCCATCACCATCGTGCTCTTAACCATTGTATTTTTCATGCTGGCCACCGGCACTACTCTGATCTCGGCCTGGAACTTTTTTGCCAAGCCGGCGCAGAAAACCGCACGTGCCGCCGGGGAGGCATTCTCCGCCCACCGGGAGGAGACGGCTCGCCGCAGGGAGGAGCTGGCCGACCTGACCCGGCGCAAATTTGACGTGGATGTTCCCCTCGACGATGAGGAGGCGCGGCAGAAAGCGATTGCTGCGGCAGCCGAACGCGCGGGAAAAGAGCCCGACCTGCGGGAGATGGAGCGCAATGTAATCGATGCCTACCACGACCGGAAGCCGGAGGAAAAGCCCAGAAAGAAGAAGCAGAAGGCCGAGCCGAACCCGATTGACGCCGCCATCGACGGCATTTCGGACGAGCTGTTCAAGGTTCCCGAGCCGGAGCAAAATCCGGCCGAGGCGGCCGGAAATGCCGGAAACACCGGGGCGGCCGAGCCTTTCTCGGTTCCCGAAAGCAGCGGCATCTCAATCGAGGGGGAGGACGACTACCGCTTCCCGCCGGTCTCGCTTTTGCAGCGGGGCGGCGCCGAGCGGACGGCCGACATCAGCGACGAGCTGAAGGCCACCGCAACCAAGCTGGTGGACACCCTCCGCAGCTTCGGGGTAGAGACGCGGATTGTCGACATCAGCCGCGGCCCTTCGGTCACCCGGTATGAGCTGCAGCCGGCCGCCGGCGTCAAAATCAATAAAATTACCAATCTTTCGGATGATATCGCCCTCAACCTGGCCACCGCCGGCGTTCGGATTGAAGCGCCTATTCCCAACAAGGCGGCCGTCGGCATTGAGGTTCCCAACAAAATCAGCTCGATCGTCCATGTGCGGGAGATTCTGGAGTCTCCGGCCTTTCTGGACGCCAAGAGCAAGCTGACCATCGCCCTCGGCCGGGACATCGCCGGAAACGCCGTCGTGGCGGACATTGCAAAAATGCCGCACGGCCTGATCGCCGGTGCGACCGGTTCGGGTAAGTCGGTCTGTATCAACTCGATTATTATGAGTCTGCTGTTCAAGGCCAATCCGGACGAGGTCAAGCTGCTGATGATCGACCCCAAGGTGGTGGAGCTGGGTATCTACAACGGCATCCCGCACCTGCTGGTGCCGGTCGTGACCGAGCCGCGGCGGGCTGCCGGCGCACTCGGCTGGGCGGTGACCGAGATGGAAAACCGCTACAAGCTTTTCGCAGAAAACAACGTGCGCGACCTCAAGGGCTATAACCGGCTGGCCGAAAGCCACGAGGATATGATCCCCATGCCGCACATCGTCATCATCATTGACGAGCTGGCCGACCTTATGATGACCGCCCCGGGAGAGGTGGAGGACGCCATCTGCCGCATCGCGCAGAAAGCGCGTGCCGCCGGCATGCACCTGATCATCGCCACCCAGCGGCCGTCGGTCAACGTCATCACCGGCGTGATCAAGGCCAACATTCCCACCCGGATCGCTTTTGCCGTCTCCTCCAGCGTGGACAGCCGCACCATCCTCGACATGAGCGGCGCCGAACGGCTGATGGGACGCGGCGACATGCTCTTCTACCCTGTCGGCGCGGTCAAGCCTCGCCGCGTACAGGGCTGCTTTGTCGACGACGACGAGGTTGAGGCGGTTGTGGAATTCATCAAAAACGGGAAGGTCAACGAATATGACGAGGCCGTGCTGGAGGAGATTGAACGGCAGGCCGTTTCTGAAAAATCCTCCAAGGATGAGGACGCGGACGAGGAATTCGACCCCATGATCAACCAGGCGATCGAGGTTGTGGTCGACGCGGGGCAGGCCTCGACCTCCCTTTTGCAGCGGCGGCTCAAGCTGGGGTATGCGCGCGCCGCCCGCATCGTGGATCAAATGGAGCAAAAGGGCGTCGTCGGCCCGTATGAAGGCTCCAAGCCGCGGCAGGTGCTGATCTCCAAGGCGGAGTTTTTGGAAATGCAGGCCGGCGGACAAAACGACTAAGCCTATAGCTTTAGGGAAGGCTGTGCGCAAATCGGCGCTCTGTGGCTTTGGAGGGATGCGGCATGCGAAAAAAAGGAAAATGGATACTCTGCATTTTGCTCGCCGCGGCGTTTGTTCTGAGCTCTTTTTTGCTTTCTCTCCTCCCGGTGGGGGAGGTCAGCTATGCCGCGCGGCTGCTGACCCGCTGTGGGATCGGCGCCGGCGCGGGGAAGGATGTTCACCGGCTGGTTTTTCTCGACGTCGGGCAGGGCGACTGCGCCCTCCTGCTCTCGAACGGGGAGGCTGCGCTGATTGACACCGGCGTCGGGCTGGACGATGGAAGCGGTCTGATCGCGGCGCTGCGGAAGGAAGGAGTCACGGCCATCCGCTACCTCCTCCTCTCGCACCCGCACAGCGACCACATCGGCGGGGCGGCGGCGCTGCTGGAAAGCTTTTCGGTAAAACAGATTTACTGCACGCAGGCCGCGCCGGGTGACCCGGAGGACGCTGGTCTGTTCTATACACTGCAGGAAAAGGCGGAGGATTTGGGCGTTCCCTTCTCCGATTACCCGGGAGAGGCCTTTACAGTCGGGGGTTTTACGGTTGATCCGTTTTACTGCGACGCCTTCCTCCCGGACGAAAACGACCGGTCGCAATTTCTGAGGATCAGCGGGTTTGGATTTACGGCACTCTTTACCGGGGACGCCGGAAGCGCGGCCGAAGCCTCCCTGCTGCACAGCGGGCTTTCTGCCTCCGCCGATCTGCTGAAGGTCGGCCACCACGGCAGCACCACCTCGACGAGCGAGGCGTTCTTAACCGCTGTAAAGCCGCGGTTTGCGGTAATCTCGGTGGGAGAAAACAGCTACGGACATCCGGCCGACGCAACGCTCGACCGGCTTTCCGCCGCCGGGTGCGAGGTTTTCCGCACCGATGTAAACGGCAACATCACACTTGATTTTTCGAACGGTTTTGCAATTCGTGTGGAACAGTAAAGGAGAGGCGGACGGCTTGAAAATACCGGAAAAACACACCATCTTCCCCGCTTTGCCGCCGGACGGCGAGGAGGCGGCAAAGCCGCTTCTGCAGCTGCCCTTCGGGCGAGTGGTGAGCATTGTCTCCACCGCCGCCGGCAGCCCGGCCGGCTTCTGGTACGATCAGGCGGAGAGCGAGTGGGTCTCGGTGCTCGAGGGGTGGGCGGTGCTTGCCTTTCCCGAGGGGCGGCTGACCCTGAAAAAGGGAGAGTGCATCCTCATCCCGGCGCACCTGCGCCACCGGGTGGAGGAAACCTCCGCCAGCCCGCCCTGCCGCTGGCTCTGCATATTTTATCGGGAATAAGGGCGGCAGCAGAACCAGTCAACTCACGCCGCAAAAACTGCGGCGCGACGCGGCAGGGCTGCATACCGGCAGCAAAACGAAAGCGAAGCCGTTTTTTCTGCCATCTGCCGCAGGAAGCGCTCTGCGGCCGGCCACGGTGCGTTCTTACCCTCCCGTCCCGATCATAGGATAGAATAACTGCAAATTGGTTATTCTATCCACCGGATTTTGCATCCCTTCCGGGTCTTTATTCTTTCCGACCGCTTGCAGCAACCGGGCCGCAGAGCGGACAAAAAACCGTATGCCCAAATCGCGGCCGGTGCCTCGATATCTTTTTTATTCCTGACCCGGCGCGGCGATTTTTGCTATAGAGAAAAAGGAGGAGCTTTCATGTCACGACCGCTTGCAGATCGTATGCGTCCCAAAACGCTGGACGATGTGGTGGGACAGACGCATATTCTCGGTGCAGGCAAGGTGCTGCGCCGTATCATCGAAAGCGGGCAGATTCCCAATCTGATCTTCTACGGCCCGTCGGGGGTCGGCAAGACGACCGTGGCGGAGATTATTGCAAACGGCTGCGGCAAGCGGCTGCACCGGCTGAACGCGACCACCGCCTCCACCTCCGACATCAAGGATATGGTGGCCGAGGTCGGCACCTTCGCCGGGAAGGACGGCATCCTGCTCTATCTGGATGAGATTCAGTATTTCAACAAACGGCAGCAGCAGACCCTGCTTGAACATATCGAAAAAGGCAGCATCACGCTGATTGCCTCCACCACCGAAAACCCGCGCTTCTACATCTACAACGCCCTGCTCAGCCGCTCGACCGTGTTCGAGTTCAAGGAGCTGACGCCGCAGGAAATCCTACCGGCCATCCGGCGCGGCATCTCCTTTTTAGAGGAGGAGAAGGAGGTTTCCATCCACCTTTCGGAGGAGGCGGTGCGCGCTCTCGCCTACGGTGCGGGGGGCGACGTGCGCAAGGCGCTGGGCGGGCTGGAACTGTGCGTCATCGCGGCCGACACCGGCGAGAAGGAGATTGTCGTTTCCGACAGCCTTGCAGAGGAGGTCTGCGGCGGCGGGGGGCGGTATGACCGGCTTGGAGACGAGCATTACGACCTGCTTTCGGCTTATCAGAAATCCATGCGCGGCTCCGACCCGGACGCCGCGCTCCACTACCTCGCCCGGATTCTGGCGGCCGGCGATCTGCCCTCGGCCTGCAGGCGGCTGCTGGTCTGCGCGGCGGAGGATGTGGGGCTGGCCTATCCGCAGGCGCTGCCGATTGTGAAGGCCTGCGTCGATTCCGCCCTCATGGTCGGCCTGCCGGAGGCGTCTATTCCCCTGGCTGACGCGGTCGTGCTGGTTGCCACGGCGCCCAAGTCCAACTCAGCCTATAACGGGATCAACGCCGCCATGGCAGATGTAAAGGCGGGAAATCTCGGCCCCATCCCCCGGCAGCTTCAAAACCAGCACACCGACGGGGCGGAGGTCAAAGCCCCGGGGCAAAACTATCTTTATCCGCATGATTTTCCCGGTCACTATGTAAAGCAGCAGTATCTGCCCGACCGGCTGAAGGAAAAGACCTACTACATTTTTGGGGAAAACAAAAACGAGCAGGCCTTTAAAGCTTATCTGGATAAGCTGAAGAACGGAGGAAATTAAATGACCTTTCGCCCGCCGAAAAACGCGCTGGTTCTGTTTCGCACCTATGCCCTGGTACTGCTGATCGGGGTGTTTATTCTCTGCGCGTTTTTGGGGCTGGCTCTGCCCAAAGGCATCACGGCCATGCTTTTTGCGCTGCTGGCCTTTGCGGCGGTTTTCCTTTGTTTTTACTATCTTCCCCGCTTGATAAAAAGCATGCGGGTTCGCCTCTCGACCGACGCGCTGATCTACACCCGCGGCGTCTTTGTCCAGAGGCGATACATCATGCCCCGGCTCCGCATGATCTATGTCGAGCAGTTTGACACGCCTTTTTCGGCGGCGCTGGGTCTTTGCAATCTTCGGCTGCGGGCAGCAAAAGGCCGGCTGACCATTTTCTGCCTTTCTGTGGAGGATGCGGCCGCCGTCATTCGGGCAACCGGAAACAGCTCCGGCGCCAATGCGGGAGGTGGGCACGATCGCCAAGATACAGACTGAATACAAAGCGCACCCGCTGATGATTTTAAGCTATCTGAAGCCATATATTTTTGTTTTGCTGATCCCGGCGGCACAGGGACTGATCTCCTACCTGATGCACGGCGGACTGACCACCCTGATCGTGGGGGAGTCGATTACCGCCGCGGTTATTTTGGCGCTGTCGGTTGTCAAATTCCTGCGCTGCAGGCTAGTGCTCGGCGGCGAACGCATCATCGTAACGGGAGGTGTGCTTCTCCGCGTCCGTTCGGTCATCCCGACCGATAAAATCTCCAGCACCTTTATCCGAACCGGCCCACTGCTGCGCCTGACCGACGCGGTGGAGGTTCGCCTCTCGACCGAGGCGGGACGGCCGGGCAAGCCCGACTTCAAAATGATTCTGCCTCGCTCGGTCGCGCCGGATCTGTACGCGCTGTTTCCGCCGGATATGGGCACGGTGGTACAGTTTCATCCGCCGGCCAAACGGCTGATCATCATGGCGGCCGCAACCTCCAACTCGGCGACCGGGCTGCTGATTGCCGCCCCGATCATCAGCCACACCGGAAAGCTGCTGGGCGCCGGAATGACCGAGCTGGTTTACGGCACGCTGAATGAGGTGGTCTCGGGCGTGGAGAACCCGGCCGGGCTTCTGATTCCGCCGATCGCCGGCTATATCGCGCTGGCCTTTCTGGTTGGCTTCGGCGTTTCGTTTTTCATTTCGGTTTTTAAAAATCTCCCCTTCAGGATGACCCGGCGCGGCAACAATTTAACGGTGGTCGCCGGACTGATCATGAAGCGGCATATCCGGTTTCAGATCGGTATGGTCAACAGCATTTCAATTCAGCAAAATCCGATCATGATGATTTTGCGCCGCTACAATGTCAGCATCAGCATCGCCGGCTACGGCGGCGATTACAAGGGACGGGAGACGGCGATGATCATCCCGGCCGCGCAGAGCGACGAGGTCTATGCCCTATGCGGAGGGCTGTTCCCGCAAATCCGGCCGCAGCCGCTGAGGCTTCGGCACCCGGACTGCGCACTGCGGAAGTTCTGCACGCCGCCGGTTATCTGGATGGGAGTCATTCCTGCCCTCGCCGGGCTGCTCAGCCTGTGGGCGGCGCACTTTTCGGACCTGATCTGGTTCCTCGCCATCGTGGCCGAGGGGATCAACCTCGTATACATCGCCGTTTGCGTGCGGAAGTCGCGGCGCGGCGGCCTCTTGATCGGGGAGGAGGTCTGCGCCTTCGGCGCCCGGCTGTTCAACCTCGTGGAGCTGCATTGCAGCGACGACAACCTCGGCGTGCTGCGGGTAACCGAATACCCGTGGGATCGCCGGAACCACCTCTGCCGCGTGAAGCTTTCGGTTCGGTCGGAGCACGCCGAGAGCCTGAACATTCCCTTTTTGGAAACGCAGGCGGTTTTACAGGCGCTTCGGGAAAAATACGGATTGCTGTAAGTCTTTCGCCTTGCCATAACGGCAAAAGCCTTCGAAAAAGGTGAAAGCTCTCTTAAAAAGCGCCCTTTTTGTAAAGTCGTCCGCTTTTTGAAGGCAGTTCATCCCCGAGGCGACCGATGCGGGACGCAGGCGACCGGACGGCCGGGCGATCGGACTTCATCTGTTTCGCTTCATTTTTATTTGACAGTACAAAAGCTGCAAAAGGATGTGTAAAGCATGAAAACCGCACTGATTACCGGAGGGGCGCGCGGCATTGGCGCCGCCACCGCCCAGGCGCTTTCTGAGGACGGCTATGCCGTCGCAATCGGCTATCGCCAATCGGAGGCCTCTGCCGCCGCGCTGGCGGGAGAGCTCCGCGCAGCCGGAGGTGTGGCCGGCGTCTATTTGCTGGATGTGGCCAGCACCGCCTCGGTAACCGCGGCTGTCGAGCGTGTAACTGCCGAGTTCGGCCACATCGACCTGCTGGTCAACAACGCCGGCATCTCCCTCTCCGGGCTTTTGACCGACCTCTCCGACGCCGATTGGGACCGGCTGATAAACACCGATCTCAGCGGCGTTTTCCGCTGCTGCCGCGCCGTTTTGCCCGGCATGATCCGGCGGCAGAGCGGCTGCATCATCAACATCTCCTCCATCTGGGGAATGGCCGGCGCCGCCTGCGAGGTCGCCTACTCGGCGGCAAAGGCCGGCGTAATCGGCCTCAGCCGCGCGCTGGCCAAGGAGGTCGGCCCCTCCGGCATACGGGTCAACTGCATTGCGCCCGGCGTGATTGATACCGAGATGAACGCCCACCTCTCCCCCGCCGACCTTGCCGCCCTGGCGGAGGAGACGCCGCTCGGCCGAATCGGCAGGCCGGAGGAGGTTGCGGCGGCCGTTCTCTTCCTCGCCGGCGCGGGGGGAGAGTTCCTCACCGGCCAGGTCATCAGTCCCAACGGCGGCCTGGTCATTTAAAGAGCGGCTATAAGGAGCGCCGCCTCTCCCGATTTACGGCACAGGCAGCTTAAAAGGAAGGCCTCGCGCTTCAAAAAACATCCGCAGCCTCTTAAAAATCACTGCAATCATTGACTTTATGGGCGCTCTGGTATATACTGTCTGTATCAAGTTAGCGAAAACTAACTCGATTCAAATGCATCTTTACTTAAATGTCGGGCGGCGATACCGTCGACCCGCAAGGCGCAGATATAGAGGTATGCAAAATGGTAAAAATCACATTGGATATTGAGGGCATGGCCTGCTCCATGTGCGAGGCGCACGTCAACGACACGATCCGGAAAAATTTTCCGGTCAAGAAGGTTTCTGCGTCCCACAGCAAGGGCAAGGCGGAAATTATCGCAGAGGCGCCCCTCGATGAAGCGAAGCTGAAGGAGAGCATCGCACAAACCGGGTACAAGGTGCTCGACGTGCATACCGAGCCTTATGAAAAGAAGGGCTTTTCCCTTTTTAGAAGGTAAGCGCGGTCGCTCGAGTCCCCGGACGGGACAAAGGTATTGCGGCGCGCGGTTTGTACCGGGTGCCCGAAAAAAGCAAGCACTTCAAAAAACAGCAAAGGACGGCAGGGGAAAATTCCCGCCGTCCTTTTGTGCTGTACAGTGGTCTTTTTTAATTTTCCCTTGCCGGGGAGGAGGGGAAAGCTTTCCGCCCCTTTCCTACACCGTCAGGTCGCAGACGGTCGCGTCAATAAAGGCGGTCAGTGCCTCCACCGGAAGGAGGAGCTGGCACCCCCTGCATCCGGCGCTTACCGTGATCCGGTCGAAAAGGATGCAGGTCTCATCCACGAAGGTCGGGAATTTTTTCTTCATCCCGATCGGCGAACAGCCGCCGCGGATGTACCCGGTCAGGCCGAGCAGCTCCTTGACATGCAGCATTTCGACCTTTTTGTTCCTGCTTACGGCGGCGGCTTTTTTCAGATCCAGCTCGTCCGCCACCGGAATGCAGAAAACCACCGGCCCGGTCTTGTCTCCCCTCGCGACGAGGGTTTTAAACACCTGCTCCGGCGGCAGGCCGATCTGCGACACAATGTGCATGCCGGAGAGGTCGCTTTCATCATATGCGTAGGGCATGGGAGTGTATTCGATCCCGGCCGCATCAAGCAGCCGCATGGCGTTGGTTTTGTTCAAGTCCGATTCCCTCTTTGTCAAAAGCTCTGTTTGCCCGAGCCGTCGGGCGATATGCGGGAAAATTTTCCCGCCGCGTCATAAAAATAGACATAGCTGTCATCGCAGTAGAGCGCCGTCTTGGCGGAGGTATCGGCGGTAATCTCACTCACCGACATGCTCTGCATATCGAGGGCGTAAATGCTCCCCTCACTGCGATAGATCACCTTTCCATCCAGATAATTGTAGCCCGAAACCTCCCGATGCTCGGCTCTGGCCTCGGGAGAAGAGGCTGGGAACCAGCAGAGCACCCGGCTCTCATCCCGGTAAAAGATATAGTTGCCGCCGATGATAAAGTCGGTCATTTTATACGGCGCGACCAGCGCACGCTCGCTTCCGTCTGTCCGGGCGGTGTAGAGATAGCCGTCATCCTCCAGATAATAGATCCGCGTCGCACTGACCGCGTACTTCCCCCGGGGATAGAGGCCGAGGCTGCGCCGCCGGCCGTCGTCCATCCGGAATTTTACAAGCTCGCCTTTTTCGGTGCAATAAATCCACCGGCCGAGGATCAGCGGGTTTTCCACCTGTTCAGCCAGAAGAACCTCCCCGCTGCCGTCGGACAGCGTGTGATACAGGCTGCCCTCCCGCATGAAAACCGGCGCGCCCTCAGTGACAAAAAGAGGCGCGCTCGCCCCGGATTTGATCAGGCTCTTCCGGCCGTCAAAAAGGCTGTAGAGGTCGCCGTCCTCCAGAAAAAAGGCGATTCCATCCCCCGAGGCAAACGCCCCGCCCGCCAGCAGATTGCCGGAGGTATTGTCGGCCGCAGCACTCGGCAGGTCATCGGGAGAAAGTAGGATAAACGCTGCCGAGGCCAGACAGACGATCACCAGAAACGCGGCAAAAAGAAGGGAAACCGCGCGGGCGTTAAGCTTCTTCATTGCCATCCTCCTTCACGCTGTCGGCCGGCGGCGCCTGCTTACGCCGACGCGCCTTTTCCGACCGGCTGAGCGGCTTTTGCGTGGCACCGTCGTATTCCTCCAGCAGGCGCTGCCAGTCCGCCTCCGTAAAGACGCCGGTCACGCCCGTCTCGGCCGAAGCGCGGTCGTACAGCCGTGCCTCCAGCTTGGCGTACTGCGCCGAGAGAGCCGCATTCTCCCGCGCCTGAATCAAAAACAGGAGCAGCGCGGCAAGGCAGAGAAGGATGTACCACAGCAAATGCTTGAAGAAATAGGGCAAGAACCCCTGCGTGGCGAGAATATCCCCCATCTCCCCGTAAAAATGCAGCGAAAGCAGCAGGGAGGCCGCCAGCGTGCAGGGGAGATAGCCGGCCGGCTTCTGCCGTGCCAGGAAGATATACGCCGCCAGCAGCACGACCGACATCAGCGCGACGATCAGGATGGCGTTGCGCGCGCTGCCGGGATCGGCAAGCAGCCCCCGCTCGGAAAAAAAGCGGTTGCACCAGAAAATCAGGTAGGTAAGATTGACCAGCATAGCCAGCGCAAACGCGATGGTATACACAATTTTAATCAGGGTATACAGCCGGCCACCAACATGCCCCCACACCTCATGTGCGTCAAGGCGACGCTTATATTCGGCGCGGCGGACAAAATCCATCAGTTTTTCATTTTTTTGCAAGGCGATTTCTCTCCCTTTCCATCGGGATGTATTTTAAGGTCGGGAGGCGGCAGGAGCCTCCCCACAGGACAGAGCTTTTATACATTATAGCAGTCCCGGCAAAGCCTGTCCACACGGCAAATGTAAATTTTTTGTATAAAGGAAAAAGGCCCTCCGGCCGCCAATATCCGGAAAAGGGAGGCGACCTGCCTCCCCTTTAAAAAACGAGCTGCACCAGCAGCATATACACCGCCGTGCCGCCCAATATGCTGAGGAGGGTATTGCGCCGCCAGAGGTGCAGCAGCAAAATCGAAAGCAGCGCCAACCCCTTCGGCAGGCCGTGCGATACCTCCAGCAGAGAGACATCCTTCAAGCAGTAAATTACCAGCATACCCATGGCGGCATAGGGCAGCGTCCGGCCAAGGTACCGGACGGCGGCCGGCGTCTTTTCGGCGTTGGGAAAGCAGAGGAAGGGCAGAAAGCGGGTCAGGGCGATGCCGAGCACCATAATGCCGACCGTAATCAAAAGCTGTGCTGTCGTCATGCCTTCACCTCCGGTTCAATCCGGCCGCGAAAAACAAAGAGGCAGATGACAATCGCCGCCATGGCCGGGATCAGAAAATGGGACGAGCCGAAAAGCAGCAGCGCCGCGAGCGAGGCGGTCACGCCGATCACCGCCGGGAGGTGCCGCTTCTGCTCCATCCACTGATTCAGGAAAATCACAAAAAACAAAGCGGTCAGGGCAAAATCCAGCCCTTCGGTATTGAAGGTCAGCAGGCCGCCGATCAGGCAGCCGAACACCGACCCTGCCACCCAGTACAGGTGGTCGAGCAGACGACCGAAAAGGTCTCATCGGTCAGGCCGAAAATGAGATAGGGGCGAAACCCTCCGCAGCTCCGATATTTTGCCAGCATCGACAAGCTGTAAAAAATATGCCGGGCGTTGATCACCAGCGTCATCGCCAGCGCATAAACCGGATGAAAAATCGAGGTCAGAAGCTGAATGCCGACAAACTGCATCGAGCCGGCGTAAACCGCCGCGCTGCAGGCCAGCGTCCACCAGATGCCAAACCCCTTATCCTGCATCAGCAGGCCGTATGCCATCCCCAGCACCAGATACCCGGTCAGCACCGGCACAGTGTGGGAAGGCGGCACGAAAAGTCTTTTTCATAAAAACCAACTCCTTCAAACCGGGCGGCGGACAACGCCGAAAAAGCGCAGTCCGCCGCCCGGTTTTGCAACTGTATATCCCATGCAGCGCACTTTACACGCCGCGAAAAATCAAGAAAACATGGCACGCCGGGGGGGAGGTGTCTCTCCCCTCCCCGCAAAAGCGAAGCCCACAGGGCAGAAGAAGAAAACCCCCGCAAAAATGTGCCGGGGCATTCCGCCTTCTGCGCCCCGCGCACGAGGTACTACTGCGCGGCGTCCTCCTCCAGAAAGCCGTGCGTCCGCGCCTTATTCAAAAAGGCGGCGATGTCGGTCCTTGCGGTTGCCTCATCCACGTCGTATTTCTCCAGCACCGCGCGCAGAAGGCCGGCACTGTCTGCCCCCTCCTCCAATTTTCGCCAGAGGAATGCGCCCACCGGATTCAGGGTAACGACGCCGCTGAAATCCGCGCTCTTCTCCCCCACGGCAATCACAATATAGGTTCCGGCAACCTCTTTCAGCAAAAAATCCTTATTGATTTTCATAAAAGCTCATCCTTTCCCGGCTGTGCGCCGGCGCTATAAGATCTGAGGTATTCATTTGTCCGGCCGCATCCCGTCGAAGGCCACCTGCGCCGCCTCGGTCGAGATCGTACACTGCATCCGATAGACCGGGACAGCGGTCAAAAACGCGTTCATAACCTGCAGGAGGGCTTCCATCTCCTCCCGCCGGGTGGAGCGCTGGCTCTGACTCAGGAAGAAAACAACCGCCTCCTTCGGGTCGATGGGATGGATGCGATTCTCCTCCCCCCGCTCGAGGAGGCAGAGGCCGCCGACCGGCGCGGCGCGATTCTCGTTCAAGGCGGTCGAGCCGCTGAATGGCGTTCCGAACGCCTGCCAGACGCCGTTTTTCTTTCGGACGGCCGGTTTATCGTCATTGAGGATCACCGCCCGGTCGCCGAAAAGCTTCCTCCACTGGGAGGTGTGGGTCGATTTTCCGGTGCCGCTCGGCGCGGTGAAGAGGTAGGCATAGCCGTCCATCTCGACCGCGGAGGCATGCACCATGCACCCTCCAAACCGCAGCAGGTCAAGGTAAAACCGCTGCCCGACGAAGAAATACTCCAGATCGTTGCGGGTATTGTCGGGGTAGTTCCGGGTTTGCCGGTCGAGGAACTCCTCCGTAAGCGCGATATGTATATCCGGCGAAATCCCCTCCGCCTCCGCTTCCGGGAGGCGGTATTTCTCCGACTGGGCGGCCAGGCGGGAATAAACCGGCGCGTATTCGACAATCAGGTCGGCCATCCGGTATTTTGGCATACGCCATCCCCCTCCTTCATACGTAAAATTTTTCGCCGGCCAATCCGGCGTGAGACCCTCCGTTCGGCCAGGTTGCAGAGCAGCTGCAGGGACAAAACGGCAAAGGGCACGGCAAACTCCTCAAACCGCAGGAAGCGCAGCAGCAAAATCAGCAAACCGCAGAAAAAGCCGCAGAAAATGCGCAAAGCGCGGGTGCTCGGCGCACCGACGCCTCCGGCCATGAAGACCGCCGCAAAGAGGAGCGAACCGCCCGACAGCTGCATTAAAAAGAGCAGAGGCACCGGCGCCGCAATGCGGCCGAACAGCAGCGTCAGGATGCCGTTAAAAGCCAGATAATACACGCCCGTGAAGAAGATCGGCCACAGCAGGCCGGAATAGCCGTGTGAGCCCTTCAGGAAGGCATAGCCGGAGTAGATGAGCTCCTGCATGGAGATGATGCGCGCGATGGACGTGTCCTTCACGAGGGTGATGACCTCGTTCGAGAGCGGCGGCACGATGCGCTTGACCATCTGCAGCAGCGTGATGTGGAGGAACGTCTGCGGCCCGGTCAGGCCGAGCACCTGCGCGGCCTCCTGCTGGCCCTTCGGCACGC
>UQRS01000049.1 GCA_900543525.1 uncultured Oscillospiraceae bacterium | reverse complement strand
CATTCTCCTGCTCGCTGGCGAACTTGCCGCGCACAACTGCGGCAACCGCCGCGTCGACTGCTTTGCAGCTGGCCACGGTATAGGCTGTACGGTCGATTTCGCCGGCCGCCGCCACCGCGGCGTCCACAGCGTCATAATTTGCCGGCGTGTCATCCACGCTTGAAACAAAGAGCGCGTTGGCGAAAATCATATGATCCCGCCAGTTGTTCTCGCCCATATAAACCCGGATGCTGATCGTTTCGGTTCCTTCCGGAATGCTGAAATAGACATAATTGCCCTTTCCATCCTCACGCAAAGCGGTGGCAACCATACCCTCCCCGATATAAAAGTCGGCATGGCCGACCTTGTTGTCTCCGCCGCCGTTCAGGGTCGACGCGCCATAGTCGCGGCCAAAGAAGGTCGAGAAGAAGAAGGCCCCCTTCGGCACTGCAATCGTGATGGTATCATACTCCGTATCCGAGCTGTCGAAGCGGAAGCCGTGCTCAAATTCGTTCGTCTCGTTCTGGGTGTAGCTGAACTTGTGCCCACTCCCATCCACGAGCGCGACGCGGAGGTTGCCGGCAGTCGCCGACAGCGCCGTATCCTCGGCCCAGATCAGGGTCCCCTCCGGATAGCAGTATGCAAAGGCAGCCTCGGCCGCCTCGAGAGCGGCAAGAGAGGTTACAAAGGCCTTCTGCGTTACGATCAGCGCCTCATAAGCGGCACGGGCAGCCTCAATCTGCGCCGCATCGGCAAAGATTAACGCCGAAGCCTCCGGCAGAGCCTGAATCAGAGCGTCAACCGCGGCCGCAGCGTCGGCGTCGGTCGTGTCCAGCGCGACCGCGAACTGCGTGTCGAAATAGGTGATGTGGTCGGTGTGCGCATAGTTGCCGTTATAGATGCGGAACTGCACATATGCATAACCGGTCACGTCCACATCGAAGGAATCATATCCGTTGGAAAGATCCCCGGCCACAAATTTCTTTGTCGTTCCAAGCAGCGTAAGGCCGTCCGTGCCGTTGCCCTTGTCGGTGCTCCAATCGGTCGCGGCGCCGTCTATCTCCACATAATTGCTGCTGTCATAGTTGCCGGTGTTGTTGATCGCATTATCGCGCATGCCAACATAGCCGGTAAGGCGGCTGGCCCCGGCCGGCACGGTTGCCTGCACAATATTGAAGCTGTTTCCCGGAGGCTCCACGCCGAAGGCAAGGGTCATCCCTGTGGCAAAGAAGTAGGTGTGATCGCAATAAACCGTTCCGCTTTTATAAGAGCCGCCGTTTCATTTTTTAAGGGAGCAGTCGGTCACGCTGACATAGACCTCACTGTCAACCGCATAGGCTGCAATCCCGCCTCCGCCCCGGAAGAGAGGAGCGCAGCAGCGGATGCAAAGCCGCTGACAAGCAGCAGCGCAGCCATGCCGGTTGCAATACACTTTTTCAAAAACATCGCAAATACCTCCTGTTTACTAAACTGGTTTATTCGCCATATAAATCGTAGCATATCCTCTAAAATATGCTATCAAAATGTATAAAGATTTTATATTTTGATTTAATTATAGCAAAGCATTACAATCCTGACATTTTAAATATGTCGGATTTTAAAAGGCCGCCGCATCGCTCGAAGCCAGCCTTGACAAAATTTGATACGGGATAAACGCTGCAAAGCCTCATACAATACCGGATGAAAGGCGGTGCGATTTTTATGAAAAAGCAGAAAAAAGATTCCCTGGCCGAAAGCCATTCTCCGATCCGCAGGACGCCGGAGCTTTACCGTTCGCTGGCGCTGGCGCAGCCCAACAAGCGGCAGAAGAAAACCGGCGTGGCGCTGCCCGATCGGGAGAATGTGGAGGCGGCCCGCGACTGGTGCATCGAGAACAAAAAATAACCGCAAAGGCCGGGCGCGGCATTCCTTTTGCCAAGGGCGATTGGGAAGGCCGCTGTCCGGCATGCAGCCCCCTTCGTGAAGGAGGGTCAGGGAATGGTGCGAATCCGTCTTTTTGTAATCATTTCCAACCAAAAAGGAGGGCAAATCCGCCGCCGTACACGTTGACAACACAGCCGGATTATATTAAACTTAAGGTTGTGTGAAAAGGAAAAGTGTTTGTCGAATTACAGCGTTATGGGAGGCAGCGGGATTGCATAAGACCGATCAAAAGAAAGAACGGAAAAGAACCGCCCAGATCGGCATTCTGCTGCTTCTGGATATTCTGATATTCCACGCGGCGGCGGCCGGGGCGCTTCTCATCTGCTTTCAGCTGAGCCCTGCGTCCATTCCGGCGGACTGCTGGCGGAATTTTCTCTCCTATTTACCGGTTTTATCCGTATCCGGTATTTTGATTTTCGCCCTCTTCGGCCTGTATACGAGCCTGTGGCAGTTTGCCGGCTTTCGGGAGGTTGTAAAAATCGAGCTGGCCAGCCTCTCATCCGGACTGCTGTATTTCATCGGCACCTGTCTGATGGGACTGCCCCTGCCCTACGGCTGTTACATAGTTTTTGCGCTGCTGCTCGGCCTCTTTACCATCATGGTGCGCTTTGCCCACCGCGCACTGCGCCGCCTGCACAAAAATGCGCGCAGCAGCTCCGGCACAAAGAAAAACATCATGATCATCGGGGCGGGAGATGCCGGCGCGCTGATGATTCGTGAAATTCATACCAACCAGAATTTCGCCAATGAGCAGATCGTTTGCATCATTGACGACGACCGCGCCAAAATCGGCAGCTACCTGCAGGGGAGCAAGGTTATCGGCACCAGGGCAAGCATCCGCTCCGCGGTCGAAAAATATCATGTGGACACCATTATTCTGGCCATCCCCTCCATCTCTCCCATAGAGCGCGCCAAGCTGCTCGCCATATGCAAGGACACCGGCTGTGAGCTGAAGATACTGCCCAACATGGCCAGCGTCGTGGAGGGAGATTATAACATCGCCTCCCTGCGCAGGGTGGAGATCAGCGACCTGCTCTGCCGCGATCCGATCGACGCCGATCTGGCGCAGATTCGGGCGACGCTGCAGGATAAGGTCGTCCTGGTCACGGGAGGCGGCGGTTCGATCGGCAGCGAGCTTTGCCGGCAGATCGCCGAGAGTCGCCCCCGGCAGCTTATCATTTTTGACATCTGTGAAAATGGGGCTTATGACATTCAGATGGAGCTGCAGACCGATTATCCAAAATTGAATCTGATTACCCTGATCGGCTCGGTGCGGGACACAAAGCGAATGGACGCCGTATTTCAAAAATACCGGCCGGACATCGTCTACCATGCGGCGGCGCACAAGCATGTGCCTCTGATGGAGGGGAGTCCGAACGAATCGGTCAAGAACAACATTTTCGGCACACTGAAAACGGTACAGGCGGCCGACAAATACGGTGCCAAGCGCTTTGTCCTGATCTCGACCGACAAGGCGGTCAACCCGACCAACATCATGGGCGCGACCAAGCGCGTCTGCGAAATGATTGTGCAGGCTTACAACAACCGGTCAAAGACCGACTTTGTCGCCGTGCGGTTCGGCAACGTGCTCGGCAGCAACGGCAGCGTTATTCCCCTCTTTCAAAAGCAGATTGAAAGGGGCGGCCCGGTTACGGTCACCCACCCGGATATTATCCGCTATTTCATGACCATACCGGAGGCTGTCTCGCTGGTTCTGCAGGCCGGCGCCTACGCCAAGGGCGGGGAGATTTTCGTCCTTGACATGGGCAAGCCGGTGCGTATTGTAGAGCTGGCAGAAAATCTGATCCGGCTTTCCGGCCTCGTCCCCTATCAGGACATCGACATCCAGTTCACCGGCCTGCGCCCGGGAGAGAAGCTGTACGAAGAGCTTTTGATGGATGAAGAGGGACTGCGTGAAACCGAAAACAGGCTGATTCATATCGGAAATCCGATCGACTTCGACGAGGGAGAGCTTTTCAAAAAGCTGACCCGGCTGTATGAGGTCATGATGGACGATACGACCGACATCCGCCGCGTGATTCAGGACATTGTGCCGACCTACCATCCCCAATCCGAGGCAAAAAGGCAGGAGGACAAGACCCACACGCCTCCGGAGCAGCCGTCAGAGCAGCCGTCAGAGCAGCCGTCAGAGCAGCCGGCCGAGGCGGTTTGAAGCCCGCCAACTGACCCTGCCGACCCTGCCGACCCGGCCATCCGCTCATCCGGCCGATCTGTCCGGCCTGAAGCCCGGCCGCCGGCACATAAAGGAACTCCGCCAAGATAGCGCCCGCTGAATATCCGTTTCAGCGGGCGTTTTTACAAAGCCGGCTTTGGCGTATGGCGTTAAAAGCCCCGCGCTCCGGGAAGGAACAGCAAAACCGCCGGTAATAAAAACGGCCGGCCGCCTTATACTAAGCATATACCCGCCATCGGCGGACAAGGCCGGGACTGCGCTTTCCCGGAAGGCCGCGATCCGGCGCTTTGCCGCCCTCTTTCAGAAAAAGCCGCGCCCGCCCCGGAAAAACCACAAGGCCGGATGTCGTACAAGCCCCGAAAAGCCGCACTTTCCATCGCCGATGATACTTTTTTGCCAATTGAAAAGAAGGAGATTTTGCCATGCCGATCCAGTTCTGCAAAGCCGAGAACCGCTTTATTCTGACCACCGATCAGACCGAGTATATCTTTGACATCGTCGCCGACCGATACCTGAACCACCGGTATTACGGGCCGAAATCCGACCGTCCCACGCCGCTGTTCAAAGCCGGATACCGCTCCTTCTCCCCCTATCCGGAGGAGACCGGCCCGGCCTTTTCCTTCGCGGACGACCTGATGGAATTCGGCTTTTTCGGCGGGGGAGATTTCCGCTGCGCCTCTCTGCGGCTGCGGGGAGCGGCGGGCGACAGCTGCACCCGCTTCTTCTATCGGGATTATGAAATTTTTGAGGGACGCCGGAACATCCCCGGCATCCCCTTCGCCCGCCCCCTCCCCGGGAGCGAGACGCTGGCCGTACATCTGGAGGACCCGGTCACCGGCTGCCTGCTCACCCTATACTACACCCTCTTCCCGGCGCACGACCTCATCTCCCGCTACTTCACGCTGGAGAACCGGGGAGACGCCCCCGTCAAAATCGAAAAGGCCATGAGCCTATGCCTCGACCTGCCGGGGCACGGATACGACCTCATCTCCCTGCACGGGGCACATGTCGCCGAGCGGCAGGTGCAGCGGCTTCCGCTCGGTTACGGCGTACAGAGTGTGACCAGCCGGCGAGGCGCCTCCAGCCATCAGTTCAACCCATTCATCGCGCTGGCCGAGCACGGCGCGGGGGAAACATCCGGGCGGGTTTACGCCTTTAACTTCGTATACAGCGGCTCATTCCTCGACGAGGTGGAGGTCGATCAGTCGGGCAACACCCGGGTCGGCGTCGGGCTGGGAGAGGAAAACTTCGCCTATACCCTCTCTCCCGGGGAGAGCTTCACCTCGCCCGAGGCGGTCATGCTCTGCACCCCCGACGGATTGGGAGATATGTCCCGCAGGATACACCGCTTCGTGCGGGAGGCGATTCTGCCCCCCGACCCTTATGAAAGACGGCCGGTCGTCCTCAACACGTGGGAGGCCTGCTACTTCAACATTGATGAAAACACCCTCCTCGCCTTCGCGAAAGAGGGTGTGCGCTGCAAAATGGATATGCTGGTGATGGACGACGGCTGGTTCGGAGCGCGAAAGGATGACCGCGCCGCCCTCGGCGACTGGATTCCCAACCGGGAGAAATTCCCCGACGGGCTGCAAAGCTTCGCCGCCCGGGTCAAAGCGACCGGCATCCGCTTCGGCATCTGGATCGAGCCGGAGATGATCAATCCCGACAGCGACCTCTACCGCGCCCACCCCGACTGGTGCCTCTCCTGCCGGGGGCGGGAGGGCTCCCTCTCCCGCAATCAGCTGGTGCTGGATCTCTCCAATCCGGAGGTGCTGCGGTATCTCAAACACACCTTCCAGGCCGCCTTCCACGGGGTGCCGATTGATTATATCAAATGGGATTTCAACCGCCATCTGTCGGAGGTCGGCTCTCCCCACCTGCCGCCCGAACGGCAGGACGAGGTATTCTACCGCTTTCAGCTCGGGGTGTACGACCTGTACTTCTGGTTCATGAAAAACTTCCCCGGCGTGATGATCGAAAACTGCAGCGGCGGCGGCGGCCGCTATGACCTCGCCATGATGGCGCTGTCCACCCAGATCTGGACCAGCGACAACACAAACGCCGCCGACCGGGTTCGGATCCAGTACGGCAGTCTGCTGGCCTATCCCGCATCGGTCATGTCCTGCCATGTCTCCGACCCCGGAGACGGCGACGCGCGCATGGCCCGGCTGGATTATAAATACAAGGTCGCGCTGGGCGGCATGCTGGGGTATGAGCTGAATATTCTGAAGGCGCCGGAGGAGGTCAAGGCTGAAATCCGAAACCAGATCACCTTTTATAAAGAGGTGGAGGCGCTGATCAAGCACGGAGATCTCTACCGCCTGATCTCCCCCTTTGAAAGCACGCTGGAATGCAGCGCCTATTACTACACTGCCTCCCCCGAAATGGAGGAAGGTGCCGGCGAGCGGATATTCCTCTCCTACCTGCAGAACAAAGCCGATTCGGAAGGCCGGGTATTCCGCCTCCCGATCGAGGCGGCCGACCCCGACGCGCTCTACACCGACCGCCTCTCGGGGGAACGGTTCACCGGCGCGGCGCTGCGTGCCGGTGTCGAGCTTCCGGCCTCCAAAGAGGCGGAGACCGGCCGCCTCTGGCTGTTTGAAAAAGTGTAAGCGTTTTTAAGATAAAGCAAAAACCCGGGATGCAGTTTTCAAGGCTGCATCCCGGGTTTTTAGATTTTTTTGCAGTTTCTCTCCGTAAAAGGGGCAGAACCCCTCCCACCTTGTCCAACCTGTCCGACCTGTCCGATCGTGCAGGGCTCAGTCGGCCGAATCCACCGAATAGTCGATGGCCACGCTGCCCTCCCGCACGGCATGCATATACGGCTTGACCACGTCGCAGTGGTACGGGTCGTTCTGGTAAGCCTCCAGCGCGGCGAGGTCGTCCAGCCACACCTCCAGAATCACGTCATACGACCGGTCGGAGTGCAGCAGATCAATGCCGACCGCAATTTTTTGCGGCTGCTCCACCTTCCCCCGCATGGAGAGAAGCATATCCCGCGCCTTCTCACACGCGGCGGGAGAATTGTCCTTCAGCTTGAACAAAACCACATGCTTCAGCATAAATTTTTCCCCTTCCAAATCAAAATCCGACACCGCGGCCGCAGCGCCTCCCCTTCGGTGCCGAGAAGCCCGGAGCCGGGTTCTCTTCAGGACTCTGGCAGATCCTCGGCCGTTTTCCACCGTTCGGTCGCTTTGACACGGGTTCCGTCCGGCTCGACGATATAGGTGTTCTCCAGCTCCGCAACCAGGGAGGCCTTCATGGCCTCAATATACTCCACCCGCAGAGCCTTCTGCTCGGCCTTTTCAGCCTCGGTCAGGCCCTCGGCCTTGCTCTTTTTGGCCAGCTCGTTGATACGGTCAATCTTTTTCTGTTCCATATGCTTTCCTCCTTGCCGTTTTCAAGGCGCATACTCCGGCGACGATGGTATGATTTATTTGGTCAGCGCCTTGATATCCTCCTGATGACCCATGACGATCATCGTCTCCCCCGCGGAGAAAACGTGGTCGGCCGTCGGCAGCGGAAAGATGTCGTTGCCGACCTTGATGGCCAGAATGCTGATCTTATACTTCGACCGCACGGCCGTCTGAATGATGCTTTTCCCCCGCCAGGAGGAGGGCACCGAAATCTCATAAATCGAATATTCGGGCGTCAGCTCGACATAATCAAAAATATTTTTCGCCCCGAATTTGATCGCCAGGCGCTCAGCACTCTCCCGCTCGGCATAGACGACATAGTCGGCGCCGTTGCGCAGCAGCAGCTTTTTGTGCACGTCACGGCAGGCGCGGGCGATGATGAACTTTCCGCCGAGGTCCTTGGCCAGCACGGTGGCCTCCAGCGCGCTCTGAAAATTGTCGCCGATGGCAATCACGCAGAGGTCGTAGCCGTTGACGTCCAGAGATTTCATAAAATCCTCATTTGTGGCGTCGCCGATCTGCACATTGCGGATAAAGGGGACGGCGGCGTCGGCGCGCTCCTCCTTGATATCGACCGCGAGAACCTCATTCCCCTCTTCGATAAATTTTCTGGCCATGTGCCGGCCGAAACGCCCCAGGCCGATAATCAGAATGGATTTCATAAAAATTTCCTCCTTACTTTACAAAAAAACAGGAGAGGGCTGTCCCAAAAAGCAGGGCTTTGCGCGCGCTTTTCGAACGGGCCCATTACATCTGCGGTTTATGCAATTTGTATCTTCTCCAGCGGCAGCTTGGACGGCGCGTAGGAGTGCCCCGACCCAAACGCCAGCAGAATGGTGAGAGAACCCGCGCGGCCGAAAAACATCAGGCAGATCAGGATCACCTTGGACAGCGCGCCGAGTCCCGGCGTCACCCCAAAGCTGAGCCCGACCGTACCGATGGCTGAGCAGACCTCGAACATGGCAAACTGCGCCGTGATCCCCTCCGCATACGCGATGATCAGCGAGGCAGCCAGCGACAGCACAATGTACATCATCAGCACGCAGGAGGCGGTGCGCAGCGTCTCATCATCCACGCGGCGGCGGAAGCACTCGATTGACTTTTTCCGCCGGAAGGTGGTGAAAATGCTGAGCAGCGCAATCGCAAAGGTGGTGGTTTTCATTCCTCCGGCCGTCGAGCCGGGAGAGCCGCCGATCAGCATCAGAACAATCATCAGCAGCCGGCTCGACTGGGTCAGGGCGTGCAGATCCACCGTGTTAAAGCCGGCCGTCCGGGAGGTCACCGACTGAAACAGCGCGATCAGGATTTTCTCTCCCAGCGACTTTTGCGTGAAGCTGTCCCCCCTTTGTTCAAAGACAAAGATGGCCGCGGCGCCGATCAAAAGCAGAAGCCCCGACATAACCAGAACGATTTTGGTATGCAGCCGATACCTCCGAAAATGGAAGCGGCATTTTAAAATATCGTCCCATACAAGGAAGCCAAGGCCGCCAATCACAATCAAAAACATGATGACGCCCAGTACATATCCGTTATCGGCCAGCAGCATCAGAGAGGAATACGGGCGGAACCGTCCCATCAGGTCAAAGCCGGCGTTGCAGAAGGAGGAGATCGCGTGAAAAGCGGAGAAATAAAGCCCCTCCCCCAAACCGAGTCGGGGGCAAAAATAAAAGGAGAGCAAAATCGTGCCCAAAACCTCAAATGCCAGCGCGCCCAGAAAGATAAAGCGGCTCACGCGGATGATGCCGCCGATGCTGGGAGCGGCCACCGTCTCCTGCATCAAAAGGCGCTGGTTTACGCCGATCTTCTTCTTGGTGAGGGAGACGATCGAGATGGCGACGGTCATAAAGCCTACGCCGCCGATCTGAATCAGCAGCAAAATCACAATCTGACCGAACAGGGTCCAGTGGGTAAAGGTATCGAACAAAACGAGGCCGGTCACACAGGTGGCCGACGTGGAGGTAAACAGCGCACTGAGGAAGGAGGTCGGCGGCTCTCCATAGCGGGTGGCAAAAGGCAGCATCAGCAGCAGCGCGCCAATCAAAACAATTCCGCCGTAGCCCAAAACAATCGTTTTTGTGGTTGTTAATTTTTTGGAAAAGGCTCTGATCCTGTTCAAACCGCACACCCTTCTTTTCAAAAAAACGGGCAGTCCGTCTTTTTCGCGGCAGAGAAAGCAGACGAGGCCAAATGCGCCCGCCGCAGCCATTCTTCCGCCGTTTTCACCGATGGCATCACTAAAAAAAGAAAAAAGTCCGCTGCCGCGGACTTTTTTCAGTACGCCCGCAGGCATTGTACCGGAATATTGGACAGAGCTTTCTGTCCTGTTTTTCGATAAAAAAGGGCGCTGAACTCAATCAAATTGAGACCAGCGCCGCTACTGGTCGAGGTGACAGGATTCGAACCTGCGGCCTCTGCGTCCCGAACGCAGCGCTCTACCAAACTGAGCCACACCTCGTCATAAATCAGCCATTCTTTTTTCTGTAACCCCGGAAGGTTTTCGCTCCCTGAAGAATGTCAGCTAATAGATTATAGTCAAAAAACCGCTCTGTGTCAAGTGCAAAACTTCAATTTCTTTGAATTTTTCCAAGATGGCTTTCCACAGGGCATATTTCCCCATATTTTTCAAAAAGAAAGGATAATATCGGATTTATAGAGATAAAGCCCTGCGCCGGCCTGCAAAACCTGCCGACCGCGAAACGGAAGGCATCTCCCCCGATAAGGGAAGAAGCCCTCCGCCCCGTTCGCGCACGGGTCGTTTCACCACCGTGAGACAAACTCCAGCGTCTTTACAGGGAAGTCCATGCGGGCCTTTCGTCCGCCCTCCTTATTTTTCCCGCGCTCACCTCTGAAGAACTTCGCGCTCGGCAGCTCCATCGGGACAAAAAGGTGGCTGCCATAGTCGTAGCTCAAATGCTGATAGGAGTAGGGAAAATCCTTCTCCCGCAGCCGCTTGATGATCTGCTTTGCCGCAAGCTCGGACGGCCACATGGTATCCATTTTGGAGGAAATCAGCAAAACAGGGCCGGTGATCTTCTCGACCTGAATCACTGCATCGAGGTTCGGATGCTGCACAAGAGGCAGATAGAGATCATACATGGTCATTCCTCTCATCCTTATGCTCTTTCGCAGAATCCGGCCGAGCGGAAACTTCTCCACCCCATAGGGTGTATAGGGAATTTCCTCTCCGTGAAAGCTCCAGCTGCTTCCCGGCAGGAAGGCAATTCCCTTATCCTTGACGAACCCCTGACACACGGTGTTCATGGGCGCGACCGCAACCACCGCATTGACGATTCCGGGCAGAAGGCTTCCCGCCGTCAGTGCCAGCTCCGCGCCTTTGGAGATGCCCCACAGGCCGACCTTTTCATAGCCCATATCATGCAGCCGTTTTGCGGCCGCCTCTAAAAAAACGATCGGCACAGCGGAAAACTGCCGGGGCAGCCCTTCCTCCAGCACATAGGCCAGCGCCAGCGTCGTCAGTCCGTGGGACCGAAAGACATCGGCCAGCATACGGGAAAGCTCAATTCCTCCGTCGCTGCCGCTGAAACAGATGAGCGCTTTTCCCGGATATTTGTCCTCCTCCGGGAGGAGGAGCTGCCGTAAAACCCGTCCGTTTCCACATGATACATACAACTTTCCGCTTTAGACATAGCCTCTTTCTCCTTTTTTGCATATTGGGATGATTCAATCAGGGGTTGATCGACGAAAGGGCGGCGGGACTTTTAGCCCCCCGTTTTGCAGCGGCAAAGCAAAACCGACATTTTGTAGGCTCGGTGCGTCGGCGGTTTTCCGCCGTGATTCGGCTGTGCATTTATTGTACCAGAAATTGCCCGGACGCCACAACTATGCCTCGAAATACATAAAGCTATAGGGCGTCCCCATTATAACACAGAGTTTGGAACGATAAAACAATGTGTTCTCCGGCCGGATCGGGACGAAAAAAGCCTCCGGCCGCCGCGGACAGCCGCCCGGGCGGCATACCGAAAGGCGCCATGCATTTCACGTTTCCCGCCGGATTTTCCTCCGGACGGTTTGCCCAGCAAGCCGCGCCATTCATTTTTTAAAAAACTGCTCTTTATTTGTTGAAAAAAGCAGATAATTGTATTATACTGTCCTGTGTAACATTTTCCATCAAAACCGTTATGATTTTTGCTGTCACACCGAAAAATTCTCCGTGCGGATTTACCGTCAAGCGGATAGACCGTAGTCCGCGCATATTCGATAAAAGCAGGCATAGAAGCTCTATGCCTGCTTTGTTTTTCCCGATTTTCTTACCCCTGCGGAAAATGCCTCCCGATACACCGACGGCATTGTCCAGCACAACCATACGCCCGCACGGCCGCCCATCTATAAAATCGGCTCGCTGTGGGTCGGATCATACTCCATCTCCTCCCCGGTCAGGAGGCTCATCACGCCGGAGTACAGCCGGCTCGGGTCGTCGAGAAAGCCGTTCTTGATTCGCTCGGCGTCGGAGATTTCCGGCACCTCGACCATGACCGACATCAGCTCCCGACCGGCCTCCAGCACGGCGCAGGTCACCTGATACCCAGTCTGACACTCCTCGATTTTCACCAGATTGTTTTCCGAACGCTTGATGCGGACCAGCATGGTGGTCGCCGCACGCAGTGCACTGTCCCGCACGGTTTTGGGGAGGGTGTGACCGAGCGTCTGCACCACTTCCCGCCCGGAGTCGGTAATCCGGTAGGACTGCCGCTCCGCGTCGCAGAGGGAGATGTTGCCCTGCTTTGTCAGCTCGCTGACCGCCTGAGAAAGCTCAAAATAATTGGCCAGCCCCTCGTAATGGAACACCTCCTGCAGCTTTTGCCGCGGCAAGGGGCGTCCGATTTCATCCAAAATATAGCAAATCAGAATCTTGATCTGCGCACTGTTCAGCAGGCCGCCCGGCCGCACGCCGGCGCGAAATGCATCCTGTTCCATAATCGCTGCCCACTCTCCTTTTCCTTCGGCAGGGAGGTTCCCTTCCGGATGATTTTCGGGGTGTTCCCCAAAAGATTTTTATCCATTTTCGACCAGCGCGGCGACCTGCTCCGCCGTCCAGCCGGCGTCGGTTCCGGGCATTTCCAGAATCGTCTCCATCTCCGCGTGAATCACGGTAAAGCAGGGGAGCAGCTGCGGCAGCAGCGCCGTTCGCTTCTCCCCCGCAGAGCCGGAGGTGAGAAGCAGCGCCGCCCGCTTCTCCTGCGCGATGGGCGGCCGGACGCCGCGGACAAACCGCGCGTTGAAATAGACCTGAAGCCGGTCGATCACCGCCTTCATCGGGGCGGGAAACCCTCCATTATACACCGGCGCGGCCAGAATCAGGCGATCGGCCGCCTCCAGCGCTTCATAAAAATCGTCGAGGTCATGAAAGGCGCAGGCGGGATGCTCCCTGCAATAGCCGCAGTCGACACAGGGCTCCGGCCGCAGGGCATAGCAATCAAAGAAGGTGCAGTCCGCCCGCTCGATCCCCTCGCGCAAGAGATAGGCCGCAAGCAGCGCGGCCGTCGCGCCGTTCGGGTGGGGGGAGGCAAACAAAACAAGCGGCTTATGCAGCTTGAGCGGCCTGTGCGGCTTAACCCTGTTCATGCTCACAGTATTCACAAATGATCCGATCTCCCTGCGTTTTCATCAGTTTGGGGAGATACTTCTCACTCGCCGTGATGCAGTTGGAATTGCCGCAGGACAGGTCGGTATTGGACTCCGGCCTGGGGTCGAGCTGCTTGCGGCTGCCGTCCAGCATATGGAGGATCAGCGCCATCCGGGCGTACATGCCATACTCGGTCTGATCAAAATAGACCGCCCGGGGATCGTCGTCCACCTCATAATCAATCTCGTCCACGCGGGGCAGCGGGTGCAGAATACGCAGGCCGTATTTGGCCTTTTTCAGCTTTTCGGTGTCCAGGACAAAAATGCCCTTCTGCTTGTGATAGGCCTCGTCGCTCTCAAACCGCTCACGCTGGATGCGGGTCATATAAAGGACGTCCACCTCTCCGATTCCGTCGGCAAGATTGTCCATCTCCACATACTCGCAGCCGGAGGCCTTCATAATCTCCTTCACATAAGGGGGCACGGCCAGCTCAGGGGTGGAAATCAGGACAAAGCGGTTGCCGGGGTAGCGGCAGAGGGTCTGAATCAGGGAGTGCACCGTCCGGCCGTTCTTCAAATCGCCGCAAAGTCCGACGGTCAGGTGATCCAGCCGGCCGTTGGAATTTTGCAGGGTGAAGAGGTCGGTGAGCGTCTGGGTCGGATGCATATGCCCGCCGTCCCCCGCATTGATTACCGGCACGCGGGAGAACATGGCGGCCGCCTTGGCCGCCCCCTCCATCGGGTGACGGACAACCAGGATGTCGGCATAATTGCTGACCACACGAACGGTGTCCTTGAGGCTCTCCCCCTTCGACACCGAGGAATTGACCGGGTTGGAAAAACCGATCAGCTGGCCGCCCAGCTTGAGCATGGCCGACTGAAAGGACATCTGCGTTCTGGTGGACGGCTCATAAAACAGAGTGGCCATCAGCAGGCCGTGACAGCTGTCATAGAAATATTTTGGCTTGTCCATAATGATTTTGGCCAGGTCGAGAATTTTCTGTATCTCCTCGAGCGACAGGCTGTCCAGATCGATCATATGCCGTGAAGTCATGAAGCTTCCCTCCAAAAAAACGCGCACTGCAGAGCAGAATTTATTATTCACAGAGTCAGTATGCACTTTATCACAATCATCCGTCGCCGTGCGTTCGTTAAATCATGATTTGGCCGATGCTTTACATCGTGCATTTATTATACCACGCATTCCCTCGTTTTGCAATCGCTCCGCAAACGAGGCCTTGCGATAATTTTAAGCAAAAAGGACTACCATATTTCCTTCTTATATGGTAAAATAAAGAGGAAATATGAAAATTTTGTCCTCTATTTTCCACGAAAGGCAGGTTGCTTATTTTGGAAAATTTTTATGTGGAATCACGCCGGATGTACAACGGCTTTCCCACCACGACCACCTGCAATTATCAGGAGCATATCGGCCCGGGAAGCGGCGCGCGGCTGCATCTGCATGATAAGATTGAGATTATCTACTGCACCGAGGGCGGCTTCCGCGCCACGCTGGGAGACCATGAATACAGCTTTACCTCCGGTGATCTGCTGATTATCAACTCGGGCGAGAAGCACAAAACCACGCCGGTCGGGAACAAGGCCTGCAACTGGGTGATCCAGTTTGACCCGGAGATTTTGTATAACCCCAGCCTCTCGATTTTCGAGACGCAGTATGCCGTGCCCTTTATCCTGGCGCAGTCCAGCCATCCCCGGGTACTCACCGCGGCGGAGATGGAGAACGGGCCTGTGCCCCACCTCCTCGAGCTGCTGATTGAGGAGCATCGCAGCCGGGCCTACGGCTATGAGCTGGCCATCCGCGGCTATATCTGTCAGATGTTCATGTGGATTCTGCGCTTCTGGAACGACCGCGGCTTCGAGCTGGAGCGGGAGACGCTGATCGGCGACAGGATGGAGGACACCCTGAAGCGGGTTTTTCTGTATGTGAACGAGCATTATGCCGACGAGCTGACCGTCTCCTCCGTTGCGCAGATGTGCAATATGAGCTACAGCTACTTTTCCCGTCAGTTCAAGCGGGTCATGAATGTCAGCTTTACCGACTATCTGCACTACATCCGTATCTCCAAGGCCGAAAGCCAGCTTTTACAAACCGACCGCAGCATTACCGAAATCGCCGCCTCGGTCGGATATGCGGACTCGGCGTACTTTATACAGAAATTCAAGCAGCTCAAGGATTTTTCCCCCAACAAATTCCGCAAGTTATATGGCCGATGGCCGAAAGAAAAGCAGGCGTAAAACAGAAAACGCCTGCTTTTTTCCTGCCCTTCAATAAAAAGGCGCCCGCTTCATGCAAAGCACAAAGCAGGCGCCGGAAAGCATAAAAACGCGCGAGATTATTCGGCGTCGAGCAGGGTCAGCCGCGCGATGGTGGCGCTCCCCAGCAAGCCGTTTTGCTGTTTCTCCGGATAGAGGCTGGAAAATTTCGCAAATCCCTGCCGGCCGCTGCAAATCTCCGGCGCGGCAAGCGGATTCTGATTCTCGTCAAAAATGCAGGTCGGCGCGGAGGAGGCAGGCGGCGCATACCGGATTTTCCCGGTATCGGTATCATAGGTAACCGTCCCCTCCGACGTCGGAACCGTCCATTCACCGAAGAGGATTTTCCCGCTCTCCGGATCGTAGGTCAGGATGCCGACCGCGTCCGAAAAGGTGACAAACCGGCCGTTCTCCGTATCCTCCCGCCAGAGGTCCAGACAGGATTGCAGCAGCTCCGTCCCGGTGCGGGCGCAAGGCGTATCCGGATTTTCCCAATCAAGCAGGAGGAGGCGATTCCCCTCCACCCCGAAGGCGATGCCGTTTGGGAAGGCTTTTTGCAGGCCAAACCCCTCATAAATCTGCCGCCATGTCATCGAAGGGGTGATGCTTTCCACCTGCGCGCGGCTGAGGATCGGCACACCATTCGGGTAAATCCCCTGATACCGGGCATGCTCGACAACGTCGGGATAGGCCACGGTGTAAGAGGCTGTATCCTCCCCCGGTTCGGAGGGCGCAGCAGGCTGCTGCGCCGTTTGCTGCGGCGCGTCGGCTGTCGATTCCGGCGGCACTTCATCCTCCGGAGGCGCGGATACCTCCCCCTCCACCGGCCGATCGGGCAGGACTGCGCCGGCGGAGTCGGTGCGGGAGTCCGCCTCGGCCGACTCTCTGCCGCCGAGGGCGACGGCGCAGCAAATCCCCGCTGCAGCGCCCACGACGATAACCGCCGTCACTATCCAGACAACCGGCTTCTTGAACCACTTTTGTAGCTTTGACATGTGGGTTTCCCCCTCTCTGTTTTATGACAAAGGCGGCGCTCCCTCAAAGCGGAAAACGCCGCTGTCCATTCAAGATAAGGAAAAAAGCGGACGCGTCTTTTCAAACTCACGCATATCCTTTCAAACCTTCATCTCTTCG
>UQRS01000048.1 GCA_900543525.1 uncultured Oscillospiraceae bacterium | reverse complement strand
ACAAAGTTTCTCGTTGCAAAAGGGTTACAAGGCGGTTACAAAGCTGTAATATTTCTGTTTTTTGTGTGATTTTCAAACATATTGACAAAAGGCCTTGTGCAAAATGACGGCCATATGTTTTTTTATTTCACATTTTGAGGCTGTATCCGCGTTTTTTCACTACTTTTGAGGTGAATCCGAAACGAAAAAACCACAATATATAGGATATACCCTTGTTTAAGATAGGTTTATCCATATATATTGTGGTTTTGTGGATTTTTCAGTTTTCTTCAAAAACGTGGCCGAACCGACCCGTATTCAATAAAAAATCTGAACATAGAGCATGGTTGCGGCAAAAATCAGCAGTGTAAAAATCATGCAGGGCGTGGAGGCGAACGCCCCCATTTTCTGCCCGCCCGACAGTGCCGTATCTGATACCGGCAGGCGGAAGGCCGCCGGCTTCTCCCGCAGAAGGAGGAGCAGACCGATCACCCCCACCACTACCAGCAAAAGCGAATATCCGATCGAGAGGAAATCCTGCATCTGCGCCGGCGCCATGGCGATTCCGTCCGTGACCAGAGTGGCGAAAAAATTGTTGATAAGGTGCGCCAGAATCGACGGCCAGAGCGACCCGGCCGCAACGTCGGCATACCCCAGCGCCAGCCCGGCCACAAAGGCAAAGGGCGCCTGAATCAGATTCCCGTGCATGAGGCCGAACAGCGCCGCCGAGGTAAAAATCGCAAACCCGTCTCCAAACCGGCGGAGGCTGTTCATCACCACGCCGCGCAGTGCAAACTCCTCCACAAGCGCGGGAACCGCCGAAATCGACAAATAGTAAAGCACCGTGCCCCACACGCCGCGCGGCGCCTCAATACTGGCCTGCGTCGGGGTAACGCCCATCCCCTCGAATATCTGCCCGAGATAGGAGGTCGCTACATTTCCCAGCAAGAACGCCCCCATACAGATCATCACCAGCGGCAGAAGAAGGGAGGCGCGCACCCTCCGCATTACGATCAGGTCAGAAAGCCTGAAATCCATCAGCTTGGCCGCCAGCCCAAAGGGGAGCACAAAACCGATCACGGACAGCCAGACCTGCTCCATCCAGAGGAAGCCGGCATCCCGCAAAAGGGCGGTGTTGTGCACGCCGTAGGAGAGCAGAAGCCCCGTCCCGACGCTGAGGAAGGTCGTCAGCGCCGTCATAATCAGAAAAGCGGCGCCGATCGCATTGGACGCCCGTCTGATCTGACGGCGCTCCCCGGCGGCGGTCAGATCGGTCGTCGAAGCTGCAGTATAAGCGGTCATAGAAAAACCCTCTCCCGTTCAAGGCCTTAAAAAAACAAAGAGGAAAGCCGTCTTTAAGGACGAATATCCTGTACTGTTTTATTATAATATGTAACCGTCACAATGTCAAAACATCATTTTCATTGACTTTTGGGAGAAAATAATTTATAGTAGATATAGTACCATCGGTTGACAAGGGAAGACAGGGTTTTGACGGGCAGAAATGCAAAGCACCTGCCAGCGATGGATTTTCGAGTGGTTTTTGCCCTTGTCCACGGATGGTATCATCCGTGGACAAAAATAAAATTCCGGCAAAAAGGAAAAGCGGAACAATCTGCTTTCCATTTCACAGAAAGAAGGGTATCGGAATGAAAAAAAGTTCCATTTTTAAAATACTGGCGGTCGGCGCGGCGGCCGCAGGCGCAGCTGCCTGGTACAAGCGCAAAAAGGCGAAGGAGGAACAGCTCGTTCTCGAATTTGATCTGACCGACGACGACGCTGCCGTCGCGGCGGAAGCGGTCAAGGCCGCCGAAACGGCGGAGGCCAACACGACCATCCCCGCCGATGAGAAGGAGGAGGCCGCCCCTTCTGAGGAAGAAGAGGAAGCGGATACTGCCGATTCCGAGGCGGAGGAATAAGCCCTCCCCCACTGTCACTGACAGCCGCAGCGCCTTTTCTCCGGCGTTGTGACCTATGCGAAGGGGAGGCGGGCTGCAAAGCCTCTTTTGTCCCAAATTTGAAAACGCGCGAAAGAGAGTTTTTATCATAAAAAGCTCTTTTTTGCGCGTTTTTCGTTTTTATCCTGACAGTCGCCTGCTGGGAGGGGCGGCCTTTGCCTCGCCGATCGCGGCCGCCGGCACAACCGGCACACGAATTATGACGACTTGCGGAGGATTACGGACAGCCTGTAAAACATGTGCAATAGATTGTGCAACAGAAAAAATCCCAGCCGCTTTTTGCCCGTTTCTTAAAGATAATAAACCCCGCCGGAAGCCTTGATTTGTAAGGCCTCCGGCGGGGTTTTCACCTGGTGATCCATCGGAGATTCGAACTCCGGACACCTTGATTAAAAGTCAAGTGCTCTGCCAACTGAGCTAATGGATCATATTCACTTTTTTAAAGCGGGTCGGGCGCCGAGCGCAATAGGCCAGCAAACCTGAATGCCCGTATATTATAGCAATCCCCGCAGAAAATGTCAAGTGCATTTTTCAGATTATTCCTCTGTCAAAAATCCACGCAAAGCACCAGCGGCGCTGAGGCCATAGCCCGGCAAGGCCTGCACCAACGGCCTTGCCGGTTTTTTCTCCGTTTACTCTGCCGCGTCGCCAGCCCGGCCGATTTCCAGCGCGGCCAGAAAAGCGGCGTGATACTGCGGGTTTGCTTTTTTTAAAGAGACCGGCCGGCCGCTTTCGGTGATAAAGCAATGGCTGCTTTCTCCCACCGTGCAAAGAATGCCGTCCTCCACCCGCGTAACCGTATAGGTCAGCCACAGCCGCACGCCGGTGTACTCAACCACCCGCGGAAGGATGGCTACACGCTCTCCAAAATGCACCATGGCCTTGTATGTGCAGGAGACCGACAGAACCGGGATGAGGATTCCACTATCCTCCAGCGCCTTATAGCCGGCCTCCATCTGATCCATCAGGTCGATGCGCGACTCCTCAAACCAGCGGATATAGTTGGAATGATGGACGATGCCCATTTTATCGGTTTCATAATACTGCACCGTTCGGATATACGGCTTTTGCTCCATATGATTCTGTCTCCCCCTTTTTTCCATCTGGCGCGGCCATCGCTTGGAATACGGTTTTGCACCTGCCGGCGTTATTCCCGCACCTGCAAAAGAAGGAGGGTTCCCTCCTCCACACAAACACGGCCACAGCCGTGCAGAATATGGTTGGACACTCCGACGGGATTGTCCAGCGTCAGCGTCGCCCTCTCAAGCGGATATTCAAACCCCTCGAGCGAGACGCCCCTGGCCTCGCCGCCCCACGGGAAAACCGAGACATAGCCACCATCCTCCACAAGCTCGCAGGCGCCGTTTTGCAGCAGGCGGGCCGAACCCTGATCAAAAAGGAGGAGGCCGCTTGCCCCCCGCTCCAGCAAAAGCTGCAGCAGCATCAGATTGGCAAAGCTGTGATCGAACCGACCGCCCATGCAGCCCAGCAGCAGAAAGTCCGAAAAGTCGCGGGCAAGCCCTTCCAGCAGGGCGGCATGGGTATCGGTGACATCCTTATGGGTGGGGAGGGCAAGCTGCGCAACCGACGCGGCAACCTCCATTTCCAGCGAGTCGCCGTCCCCGATAAAGAGGTCGGGCGTAATCCCGGCGGCCATGGCGTACGCATAACCCGCGTCGGCGCAGATCACAAAATCCTCCGGCGCGAGGATGGCAAGCGCGGCGGCCGGGTCGGAGATTTCTCCCCCGCCGATGACGACGCAGCGCTTCTTTATTTTTGCAGTTCCCATTCCTTTATATCCTTGACCTCCTCATACATGCGGCGGTAGCTCTCATACCGGCTGGCCGGAATCTCCCCCCGCCCGACGGCATCGGCAACCGCGCAGCCCTTTTCTCCCACATGGGCGCAGGAGGTGAACCGGCAGCGGCCGAGATAGGGCGCAAACTCCCGAAAAGCAAAGGGCAGATCCTCCTTGCAGACGACCTCGCTCTTTTCCAGGTCGAGCGAGGCAAAGCCGGGTGTGTCGGCGACATAGCCGCCGTTCTCCATCCGGAAAAGCTCGACATGGCGGGTCGTGTGCCGGCCGCGGCCGAGCTTTTCACTCACCTCACCGGTGGCGAGGGCCAGCCCGTCGAACAGCCGATTTAAAAGGCTGGATTTCCCCACGCCGGAGTTGCCGCTGAAAACCGAGATTCCCTCGCCCAGCGCGGCGCGCACCGCCTCTATCCCATCGCCGGTCAGGCAGGAGACCGAAAAAACCTCAAAACCGGCAGCTTTATAAATCTCCTCCCAATCGGAGAAATCACCCTGATCGTTTTTGTTAAAAATCAGCAGGGGTTCGATCCCCTTGTTTTCCGCAATGGCGATCAGCTTGTCGATCACAAGGCTGTTTGGCGCCGGATTGCTGTAGGCGGACACGATAAACAGCCGGGTCACGTTGGCAAGCGGCGGCCGGACAAGGCGGTTACGGCGGGACAGAATTTCCTCCACCCGGCCGTCCAGCTCTCCCTCCGTCTCCGCCGTGATGCGGACGGTATCCCCCACCAGCGGCTCACAGCCCTGTTTGCGGAAGATTCCCCGCGCTTTGCAGGAATAAATGCGGCCGCCGGCCTCTACATAATAGAAGCCGGCAATCGCTTTAACAAGAATTCCGTTTGTCTCAATCTTCATTTGCATTTCCTGAGTTGCTGCTGGCCTTCGGATAATTGTAGGTTTTGGTCAGCGTCGTCTGCCCGGTGGCGTAGTCGATCGAATACTCCAGATACCGGTCATTGTTCAGCCGAATCTGTGCAGAGGCGGTGCCGCTGCCGGCCGGAATCTTGAAGGTATAGCTGCTGCGCACAGTGGTGTCCAGCTTGTTGCTGGAGGAAATCTGCTCTCCATCCACCCAGACAGAGACGATGCAGTCGCCGCTCGACTCATAATCCGCGGGCAGCGGCACCGTCAGCGAGACATCCGCCGCCGCGTGGCTGGAGGCCGGTGCCTTACCCGAGCTGATGGTGATATCCACGGTCGAGCCCTTTGCCACCTGCGAGTTTTTCTTGGCATCGGGCGACTGGGAAATGACAATATTTTCCGGAGAGGTGCTGTCGACCGTCGAGATGCTGCCGACCTTCAGACCCTTTTCAAGGATCAGCCCCTTGGCAACATTCAACTCCCTTCCAATCAGGTTTGGCAGGTCAACATACACGGTCGGAGAGCCGCTGCTGACGTAAATCGTAATCTCCGATCCGGAGGGGACGCTGTCCCCCCGCACCGGATAGGTTTTCACCACACTGCCGATGGCAATATCCTCGTCCTGAATCTCGGCCTGCGTTACCTTGAAGCCCTCATTTTTCAGGGTGGCGATGGCAGTGGTCGAATCCATGCCGTAAACATCCGGCACAGCCACCGTCTTTTTCCCGGTGCTGACCTTTACGGTGATGGTACGGGTGGATTTAATGGATTTTCCGGCGACCGGATCCTGCTGGAACACCTGGCCGTACTCATACTCGTCGTTCGCTTCCCAGGAGACGATGCTGATGGTATAATCCGCATACTTCTCACCCGTCAGCTCCTCATAATTTACGCCGAGCAGGTTGGGGCAGACGATGTCGCTGCCGCTCGAGCCGAAGAGCTTCGGCACGAAGAAGATAGCAAGACCGGCCAGGCAGAGAATGACCGCAACCGTAATTCCGGCCAACACCGGCACGATGGAGGATTTCCGCTTGGGCTCCTCATACTCCTCATCCTCCGCCGGCTCGTTGCCGCTGCCGGTGGAGACATACCGGGTCGGAGAGGAATCCACAAAATAATTATAATTGAAGGTGATCGAAGGATCGCGCTTGAATTCCTCCAGATCGCGGAGCATTTCGGCCGCCATCTGATACCGGCGGGCCGGATCCTTCTGCATGGCGTGCATGGTAATCTGCTCCAGCCCGATGGGAATGGAACCGTTGATCTCCCGCGGGAGGCGGGGTTCGGTCTGCAGCTGCATGATCGCGACCGACACGGCACTCTCGGCCTGGAAGGGGAGCTGGCCGGTCAGCATCTCATACAGCATGACACCGACCGAGTACATGTCCGCCTTCTCGTCGGTCGGCTCGCCTCTGGCCTGCTCCGGGCTGATGTAATGCACCGAACCGATGGCCTTGTCGGTCATGGTCTTGTGCTCGCTGCGGGCAAAGCGGGCGATGCCGAAGTCGGTTACCTTGATGGTGCCGTCCCGGCAGAGCATGATATTCTGCGGCTTGATGTCCCGATGAACGATCCCCTTGTCGTGGGCGTGCTGCAAGCCCTTCAGAATCTGAATCGTAAAGTGGATCGCGTCCTTCCAGGAGAGGGAGCCCTGCTGCTCGATATATTCCTTCAGCGTGACGCCGTCGATATACTCCATCACAATATACTGGAGCATATCTCCAAAGCTGACGTCATACACCTTGACGATGTTCGGGTGGGAGAGGACGGCGATCGCCTTGGACTCATTCTGAAACCGGCGGAGGAAATCCTCGTTCTTGCCGAACTCCTCCTTCAAAATTTTGACCGCGACAATGCGATCCTCAATATTATCGTAAGCCTTATACACCACGGCCATGCCGCCGACGCCGATAATCTCCTGCAGCTCGTAGCGGCCGTCCAGGCGTTTCCCTACCAAATTATCCATATTTCTCATCCATTCTGCCGACTGTGCGGCCAAAATTTTATGTCGAAACGAGAGGGGGAATTTCAAGCTGACAGAGGGCGGAATCCTTTTCTGCCTGTCAGCGTAAAGCATGCATCCCCTAATCCGAAATCACCACAACCGTGATGTTGTCCCCGCCGCCGTTCTGGTTGGCGCGTTCAATCAGCTTTTCGGGATATTCGTAAAAGCCGTAGCGCTGCAAAACCTCCAGAATTACGGGCGGTTCGATATAATTGGTCAGGCCGTCGGTACAGATCAACAGCCGCTGCCCTTCACCGAGCCCAACCTCATTATAATCAATTTCGATGGATTCTTCAACACCCAGTGCGCGGGTGATGATGTTTTTGCGGGGATGCAGCTTGGCCTCCGCCGGGGAGAGGCTGCCATCCTCGATCATCGACTGCACGATTGAGTGATCCTTGGTGATCTGCTGCATCCCGGTATCGCTGACGATATAGGCCCGGCTGTCCCCGGCGTGTGCGACATGCACCAGCCCGTGGGCAACCACCGCGGCAACCACCGTCGTTCCCATGCCCGACAGCGATTCGACCGATTTGGCCATATCAAAAACGCTGACGTTGGCGGCATAGATGGCCGATTGCAGCATAGTGCGGATGGAGTTGGAGCTCATCCCCTCCCGATAGGTGGAGGAGATCATCTCCGAAATCATTTTGACCGCCGTGGCGCTGGCGATGTTGCCGCCGTTTGCGCCCCCCATCCCGTCGCAAACCACCGCCCAGGCCACGCCGCCGGGCATCTCCCCCGCCGCGTAGGAGTCCTGGTTGGACTGCCGGACAAGGCCGACGTCGGTCTTGCTTACGATTTTCATCTTAAAGCCTCCTTTTCACTGGAAAAATCAGAAGAAGCAGGTTCATAGAATTTTTCAGGGCTGTGCCCCTTCCTCCGGCGCGCGGCCGGAGGCTGTATATTTCCTCCGCAGCTGCCCGCAGGAGGCGTCGATGTCCGCCCCCAGCGTGCGTCTGACGGTTGTATTTATACCAAGTGTGTTCAGCAGCGCGGAAAAATGCTCAACCCGCCGGGCGTCCGGCCGCTTATAGCCGTTCTCCTTCACCGGGTTGGCGGGAATCAGGTTGACGTGGCAGAGCATTCCGCGCAGGCGCGCGGCCAGCTCTCTGGCGCAGGCGTCGCTGTCGTTGACCCCCTCGATCATGGCGTATTCAAAGGAGATCCGCCGGCCGCAGACTTCGATATAATCCCGGCAGGCCTTCAGCAGCTCCTCCACGCCCCATTTGCGGTTGACCGCCATGATGCGGCTGCGGATCTCGTCGTTGGGCGCGTGAAGGGAAATCGACAGAGTCACCGGCTTTTTCTCCTCCGCCAGGCGATAGATGCCGGGCACCACGCCGCTGGTCGAAAGGGAGATGTGCCGCAGCCCGATGTTCAGCCCCGCCGGGTGGGAGACAAGGTCGAGGAACCGGACGGTGTTGTCATAGTTGTCGAGCGGCTCTCCCATGCCCATCAGCACAATGTTGGAGACCCGCACCCCATTATCCAGCCCGGCCATCTGCACCTGACTCAGCATTTCCGACGCGGTGAGGCTGCGGCAGAGGCCGTCCAGCCCCGAGGCGCAGAAGCTGCAGCCCATCCGGCAGCCCACCTGGGTCGAGATGCAGACCGAATAGCCGTGCTTATACTTCATCAGCACCGATTCCACACACTCTCCGTCGTGCAGGCGGTAGAGATATTTTTTCGTCTCATCCAGCCGGGACTCGAACTTGCGCACAATTTCCACATTGGCTATGTAAAATTTATCCTCCAGCGTCTCACGCAGCGTTTTGGGGAGGTTGGTCATCTCTCCAAAACCGGACACGCCGGAATGCAGCCAGGTGAAAACCTGCCCGGCGCGATAGCCCGGCTGGCCGAGGTCGCAAAGCGCGTCCCGAAGCTCCTCCGGCGTCATGGATTTGATATCCGCTTTCGGCATGATTTCACCCTTCCTTTCTTTTTTCAAGTCCTTTCCTTCCGCCGGAAGGCGGCGACAAAAAAGCCGTCGGTATCCTGTTTTCCCATCAGGGTCAGGCAGCCGTCGTCGGTTGCCGACTCCACCCCGGGGAGGGTGATGGCGACCGCCTCAAACTCCGGGTGACCGGCCAGAAAGCGCCTTGTCACCCGCTGATTTTCACTCCGGCGCAGGGTGCAGGTGGAGTAGACCAGCCTTCCGCCCGGACGGACGGCGGCCGCGCCGCTCTCCAATATGGAAAGCTGCAGGGCCGGCAGGCTCTTGAGGCTGTCGGGATCCTTATACTTAATCTCCGGCTTGCGGCGGATGATGCCGAAGCCCGAGCAGGGCACGTCGCAGAGCACCCGGTCAAAGCCGGTCTCCGGCGGGGCGGAGGCTGCGTCGTGGCAGCGCGTTTTGATGCAGGAAAGGCCGAGGCGATCGCGTCCCGCCTCAATCAAACCGCAGCGGTGGGCATGCAGATCGCAGGAGAGAATTTCGCCCCGGTTTTCCATCCGCAGGGCGGCGGCAAAGCTTTTGCCGCCCGGCGCGGCACAGAGGTCGAGCAGCCGTTCACCCGGCTGCGGCGCCAAAGCCTCCACACAAAGCTGGGAGGCCAGATCCTCCACATAAAACAAACCGTCCTGAAACAAGGGGCTTTTCTGCAAATCGCCCGGGCGGTCAAGCCGCAAAGCAAAGGGCAGCAGAGTGGGAGACGGTGCGCACCCCTCAGCCTCCAGCGCGGCGGACAGCTTTTCGGCTGTTATCCGCAGGGTGTTTGCTCGCAGGTAGGTCGGCGGCGGGGCGAGGCTGGTACGCAGAAAGGCGGCGGCAGCGGTCTCTCCATAATCGGACGAGATGTTCTGAACCAGCCAGGCCGGCACCGAGCATTCGAGCGAGAGCCGCTCAGACGCCGGCCGGTCGTCGAAGCGAAGGAGGCTGTCCTTCTCCCCCGACAGGCGGCGAAGCACCGCGTTGGCAAGGCCGGCGGCCGACGGCTGCACCGCTTTGAGCAGCGCCACCGTCTCATACACGGCGGCGCGGTCGGGCACCCGATCCATGTAGAGAACCTGATACCCGCCCAGCCGGAGCGCCGTCCGCACCGGGGGAGAGAGCCGCCGCCTCCGGTCGAGCAGGCCGTCCAGAAGAAAATCCAGGGTCAGCCGCCGCTCCAGCACGCCGTAAAACAGTGCGGAGGCAAGCGCCGTATCGGCCGGGGTCAGCCCCGCCTCCTTCAGCGCGGCGTCCAGAACGAGGTTGGAATACCCTTCCCCCTCCTCCATATGCAGCAGGGCGGAGAAGGCCGTCTGCCGCGCGGTCATCTTTTATTGGAACGCCCGGTAAACCGGACAATGTAATAAAGCAGCGTCATAAAGGACTGCAGCATCGCGGCAACATAGGTCATGGCCGCTGCACGCAGCACCGAGGCCGCGCCCTTCTGCTCCTGCTCGTTCAGCATGGCCGACTCCCGAATTGCGGCCATCGCGCGCCGGCTGGCATTGAACTCGACCGGCAGGGTAACCAGCTGAAAGAGAAACGCAAAGGAGAAGAGGATCAGCCCGGCCCAGATCAGCCCCTCAAAATTCAGCATCGCACCGATCACCAGCAGCAGAATGCCGATCGAAGGACCGTAGTTGGAAAGAGGAATGATGGCGTTGCGCAGCTTTAAGGGGGAGTAGCCCTGCGCATGCTGGAGGGCATGCCCCGCCTCGTGCGCGGCAATGCCGACGGCGGCGATTGTGTTGGCGCCGTATACCCCCTCCGACAGGCGGATCACCTTCTGCCGGGGGTCGTAATAGTCGGTGAGCCTCCCGCTCACCGAGGCAATCTGGACATCGGTAACCCCGCCGCTGCGCAGCACAAGCTCGGCCGCGTCGCGTCCGGTCAGGCCTCGGGAATTGGCAATTCTGGCATATTTGGCATAGCTGGATTTCACGCCGATCTGCGCCGCGACCATAATCGCGAGGGAGACCAGCACAAGCCCCACATACAGCGGGTCAAAATAATAATATCCAAGTGGCATGGTTCCTTAAAACCTCCTTGTTTATCAAAGCGGCGTCCGTTGCCGCTTTGGAAAGCTTTCGAAAACGGGCTTTACGCGCAAAGCCCTTACAGCAGGGCGGAAGGAAAACGGATCTATCCCAGCTTTGTGCCGTTTGCGAGATGGCACCCCTGCAAAAAGGCTGCGGCCGGCATGCGCTTTTTTCCCTCCGGCTGGATTTCCAGCAGCTCGAGAGAGCCCTCTTTACAGCCGACCAGCATCCGGCCGTCCGACAAAGTAAGCCGTCCGGCCTCTCCCGCTTCGGCCGCGACCCGGGCGGAGAGTACGCGCAGCCGCTTCCCCTCCAGAAACGTATAGGTTCCCGGCCAGGGGTAAAACCCGCGGACGAGGTTGTAAAGCTCTGCCGCCGGTTTTGTAAAGTCGAGCAGCCCCATCTCTTTTTTTATAATCGGGGCATAGGTGACCCCCTCCTCCGGCTGGGGATGCGGTGAGAGGGTTCCGGCCTCCAGCCCCGACAGGGTGGAGACAAGCAGCTTCGCGCCGAGCGCCGAGAGCCGGTCGTGCAGCTGCTCGGCCGTCTCCTCCTCCCCGATCGGGAGGGCGGCGGTTTCATATATATCCCCCGTGTCCATGCCGATATCCATCCGCATGGTGGTCACGCCGCTTTCCCGGTCGCCCGAAACAATCGCCCACTGGATGGGAGAGGCGCCCCGGTGCCGCGGCAGAAGGGAGGCATGCACATTCAGGCAGCCGTAGCGCGGGAGGCGCAAAATCTCCTCCGGGAGGATTTTGCCGTAAGCCACCACCACGATAATATCCGGCGAAAGGGAACGCAAAATCTCCAGCGCGGAGCCGTCCCGGACGCCGGCCGGCTGATAAACCGGCAGACCCAGCTCCTCCGCCCGGATTTTCACCGGCGGCGGTGTCAGGGCATAACCCCGGCCCTTGGGCTTATCCGGCTGGGTAAAGACGCCGGAGACCGTGTGCCCGGCAGCAAGCAGCGCGTCAAGGCAGGGCAGGGCAAACTCGGGCGTACCCATAAAAACAGCCTTCATACTACATTCTCCCCCTTTTTCTTATAAAAGATACAAAAAGCAATCCCCGGGCGGCCACTGTCCCGCCGCCCGCGCGGCAATTTCAGAAAGTGCCGGATTTACTCCTCCACATACTCTAGCACATGGCGGCGGAAGAGAATGCCGTCGAGATGGTCAATCTCATGGCAGAGGGCGCGCGCCAACAGATCCTCCCCCTCAACCGAGAAGGGTTTGCCGTGGCGGTCGAGCGCCTCCACCCGCACGCGGTAGGGGCGGCTGGTGATGCCGTACACTCCGGGACAGGAGAGGCAGCCCTCTGCCTCCTGCTGCTCGCCCTCGGCCTCCACAACCTTCGGGTTGATCAGCTCGAGCAGGCCGTCGCCGATGTCGATGGTGACCGCCCGGCGCAGAATTCCAACCTGCGGCGCGGCCAGACCTACGCCGTCGGCGATATGCATGGTCTCCGCCATATCGTCCAGCAGCATCCACAGCCGTTCGTCAAATTTTTCTACCGGGCGGCAGACCTTGGCAAGGCAAGGGTCGCCCTCTTTTACAATTTCTCTGATCGCCATAGCTTCCTCCGTTTTTGGCCGCCTTCCGGCGGTCGGATCTGTATATTTTTCAGTTTATCCGATTTTGGTTTTATATATGTTACATGGCGGTAAACAAAGGGCAGGCCGCAAAGCGCGCTCCCGGCCTCGCACGAACGCTATAAAATCCCCTCGGGATTGATGTCGGCGAAAACCGTTGCCTTTTTTCCCGCAGGCGTCTTGCTGTAGGAGATCAGCGCCTCCCCCAGCATGCGGCGGAAATCCGCATTGTTTTTGCATTTCAAAAGCATGCGGTAGCGATATTTCCCGCTGACCTTCGGCACCCCGGCGGGAGAAGGCCCCAGCACAATCAGCCGCACCGCTGCATATTCCCCCGAAACGGCCGACCGGATCAGCCCCAGCATGGTGTTTGCCCCGGCCGCCGCGTCCTCCCGCACCTCGGCGACAAAGCCGAGCTGGCAAAGGTCGCAGTAGGGGGGATAGATCATCATCTTTCGGCAGAGAATCTCCTGCGCGTAGAAGGCGTCGTAGTCCTGCTCCTTCGCGAGCAGGATGACCGAGCTTTCGGGATGGACGGTCTGAATGACGGCCATCCCCTTCTCGGCGCCGCGGCCCGAACGTCCGACCACCTGCGTCAGCAGGGAGAAGGCTCGCTCAAAGCTGCGGTAATCGTCGCTGTACATCGCCCCGTCGGCGTTCAGCACCCCCACCAGGGTCACGGCCGGAAAATTCAGTCCCTTTGCCACCATCTGGGTTCCCAGCATGATGTCATACTCCCCCGCGGCAAAGGCGTTCAGCTTCTCCTCATACGAATAGCGGGACATGGTGCTGTCGGCGTCCATCCGCAGAACCCGCGCCCCGGGAAAGAGGGCATGCAGCTCCTCCTCCGCCCGCTGGGTGCCGATTCCGGAATAGCGGACGTGCTCGTCTCCGCATTCGGGGCAGACGGTGGTAAATTCCTCCGAATAGCCGCAGTAGTGGCACATCAGCCGTCGGTTGGCCGAGTGATAGGTCATCGAAATGCTGCAGTTCGGGCAGGTCATGACATGCCCGCAGGCGCGGCAGGATACAAAGGTATTATGTCCCCGCCGGTTGAGCAGCAGAATGGCCTGCTGCTTTTTTTGCAGGGTGGCGCGCAGCTTCTCCTCCAAAAAGGCGCTGATCGCACCGGCATTGCCGAGGAGCAGCTCGCCCCGCATGTCGACCGTCACCACCTCGGGCAGGATCGCAGGGCCGTACCGCTTCTCCAGCCGGAAGAGGGCGTAGCGGCCGCTCTTCGCGGCGCTGAAGCTCTCCACCGACGGGGTGGCGGAGGCCAGAAGCAGCAGCCCCTTATGCCATGCGGCGCGGAATTTTGCCACCTCCCGCGCGTGAAAGCGGGGATTCGACTCCGACTTATACGTATGCTCCTGCTCCTCATCCATGATGATGAGGCCGAGGTCGTCAAACGGCGCAAAAACCGCCGACCGGGTGCCGATGGCAATTTTGGCGTCGCCGTTTTTGACCCGCTTCCACTCATCCATCCGCTGGCCGAGCGACATGGCGCTGTGAAAGACGGCGACCCGGCCGCCGTAGCGGCGATGAAAAATCTCCAGCGTCTGCGGCGTGAGGGAGATTTCCGGCACCATGACGATGACGCCCCGCCCCTCGGCCGCGACCCGGTCGACCATTTTCAAAAAAACCTGGGTCTTTCCGCTCCCGGTCACGCCGTAGAGAAGCGCGACCCCGCCGGCTGCGGCGTCGTATTTTTCACAAAGGCCGGCAAAGGCCCGCTCCTGCTCGTCGGTAAGGCGGATCTCCTCCGCCTCGCCCGCCGGCAGATCGCGGTAGGGATTGCGGTAAACCTCATTTTCAAAATAGGCGCAGACCCCCTTTTTCACAAGGGCGGAAACCACCGCGGGGGTCACGCCGGTAAAATAGCAAAGCTCCTTGACGCTGGCCGTCCCCACCTCAAACAAAAGGTCGGCAACCGATTTCTGCTTGGGGGAAAGCTTGATCTCTCCCAATTCCTCGAAAGAGACGGTCGGGCGCACCATCCGGACGGTCGCGTCGCCCATGCGGCGGACCGCCTCATCCTCCCGAAAGAGGATGCCGTCCCGGCAAAGCTCATCCAGCAGGCGGTTTTCCTCCGGCAGCTCCAGAATGGAAAGCAGCCGGTCGCGCTCAACCACGGCGCCGCTCTGGTAAAGATAGGAGGCCGCCTGCTGCGCCTTTTCGGGCAGGGCGGCAATCTGCTCCTCCCCCACGCCGTCGGCCAGACGGTAGGAGGCGACGATCCGCAGATTGATGCCGGCCGGCATCATCAGCCGCAGCGCGTCGAAGTAGGTGCAGAACACATGCTCCCGCAGATAGCCGGCAAGCGCCAGCATCTCGGCCGACAGAAGCGGCGTTTTGTCCAGCAGGGCCGAAACCGGCTTGATCTTTTCATACGCGCTGGTGTCGGTGATCTGCATAATCATGCCCTGCCGCTTGCGGTTGCCCTTTCCGAACGCGACCAGAACGCGGCAGCCGACCTCGCCCCCCATCCCGGCGGGAAGGAGGTAGGAATACAGCTTGTCGTAAAAATAGGTTGTACCCTCCACGGCGACGGCCGCAACTCTGGCAGGTGTCACGAAAACATCTCCTAAAAAACCGGTCGTTTAAAGGCCGGATGCCTTTATTCAGCGTCCTCCGGCTCCTCGGGCGGCAGCTCCTCTTCCTCCGGCTCGGGGAAGATGCCCTTGCGCTCGTTGTTGATCTGGTCGATGGCGAGGCTGACCGGCTTTTCGATCAGGATGTCGCCGTTCTCCTCCGCCTCCTCGGCGATGTGGCGGGCTCTGGCCGCAACATCCAGCACGAGGGCGTACCGGCTCTCATAATTTTCAATCAGTTCACCAATTGCAGGATTCAACATCTTTCAGCACCTCATCAATTAAATATTTTCTATGCCCGCAGCGGGCGCGCTCTCCGATCAAAATGGAGGAGAGTTCGCCGACCGCTTCCAGCAAATCATCGTTGACAACAATATAATCATATGCAACCGCCTGGGCGATTTCGGCCACGGCGGCCTTGAGACGGCCGGCGACCACCTCCGCACTCTCGGTTCCGCGGCCGGACAGCCGCTGCCGCAGCACCGGGAAGGAGGGCGGCATAATGAAGATCGAGACGGCCTGCGGCATCAGCTTGCGGACGGCCGCGGCGCCGTTTACGTCAATTTCCAGTATCATGTCCCGGCCGGCGGCAAGGCAGGCCTCCACCGGCGCTTTGGGCGTGCCGTAGTAGTTCCCCATATAAGCGTTGTGCTCCAAAAACGCGTCCTCCGCCAGCCCGCGTTCAAAATCCTCCCGCGAGATAAAGTGGTATTTCTGCCCCTCCTTCTCCCCCGGGCGCATATCCCGCGTGACCGAGGAGATGGACAGCTCCACCTCCGGATGGCGGGCAAAAAGCTCTGTCAGCAGGGTATCCTTGCCCGAGCCGGACGGCCCGGATACGATAAACAGCGTTCCCTCAGGCATGGACATCTTCCTCCTCTTCCTCGCCGCCGAGCTTGGCGGCTACCGTCTCCGACTGCAGATAGGTTAAAATCACATGCTCGCTGTCGGTGATAATCACCGCGCGGGTACGGCGTCCCTGGGTCGCGTCGATCAGCATGCCCCGCTCCTTCGCCACCTGAATCAGCCGCTTGATCGGCGCCGAGTCGGGGCTGACAATGGCGACCAGCCGGTCGCTCGAGACCATGTTGCCAAATCCGATATTGATCAGTTTCAAAGTATGTCCGCCTCCCTCACTCGATATTCTGAACCTGTTCGCGAATTTTTTCGATGGTCGACTTGATGTCGACCACCCGACGGGTAATCTCCACATCCTGCGCCTTGGAGCCGATGGTGTTGGCCTCACGGTTCATCTCCTGCACCAGGAAGTCGAGCTTGCGCCCGGCCGGCTCTTTGCTGCAAAGCAGGCTGTTCATCTGCGCGATATGGCTGCGGAGGCGAACCGTCTCCTCCGCCACGGCGACCTTGTCGGCGAAAATGGCCGTCTCTGTCAGGAGGCGCTGCTCATCCACCTGGGCGTCGTCCAGCAGCTCGCGGATTTTCTGCTCGATCCGCTCGCGATAGGCACGCACCGTCTCGGGCGAGCGTTCCTCCACAAAGCCGACGAGGGCGAGAATCTCCTCCCCCCTGGCACTGAGGTCAGCGGCCAGCTTCTCCCCTTCGGCCGACCGCATGGCGAGGAAGGCCTCGACAGCCTGCTGCGCTGCGGCCGAAACGACCGACCAGAGCGCCTCCTCATCCACTTCGGCCTTGCGCACCGTGAAAAGGTCGCTGTACCGCGCCACGGTCGAGACCGAAATGTCATCGGCGAGGCCGTAATCCTCCCCCAGACGGCGGAGCGCGGCGACATAGGCGGCGGCCAGCGGAGCGTTGATCTCCACCTCCACCCCGTCGGGAGAGAGCGACTCGACGCTCAAGAACAGGTCGACCTTTCCTCTGGCGATCCGTTCGGCGAAAAAGCTTTTCAGCCGCTCCTCCAAAAAGGCATAGCTGCGCGGGACGCGGGCCGAAAATTCAAAATAGCGATGATTGACCGACTTTACCTCAACCGTGACGGAAAAGCGGTCGTCGGCCGCCTGTCCGCGGCCGTAGCCGGTCATGCTGCTTACCATATGCAAACCTCCCAAAAAGCAATGCTTTCCAAGGCGTATTGGCGCCCATTGAATTTACATATTATGATAGCAAAGTCCGGTTTGGGTTGTCAACAAGGGAGGGGGATTTTGTAACTGTTTTGTAATGTAAATGTTTTGGGAGTTGCTTTCTCTATTCCGCTTACTGCAAAATTGGGTTTTTGCGCTGGGGGTTGCGGGGGTGGGTTTCTCTATCTGATTTACTGTAATATCCTACCTTTGCGCTCAGGCCGCGCAGGCCCTTCCTTTCTGTATGGACAGAAATGCGCAAAC
>UQRS01000047.1 GCA_900543525.1 uncultured Oscillospiraceae bacterium | reverse complement strand
ATTCCATTGGTAAGTGAAAAAACAAAGCTTACGTGTATTTCCTGTTTCGGCCGTCTGGTTCGGCCGAAAGAATAAGCCGAAAGGGTGGGTCCAATGTACTAAGCTGTTTTTTCGGGAACGCGAGAGCGACCCGAGGAATTAAAAACGATCATGTAAAGGACTGAGTCCGGTGAAGTAAAAACCGTGCCAGTGATTGATGGAGTAAAGGCATGAAAGGCAGGTTCCGACTTACTGTGTAAAGAGATGCCGTGCCGACGTGAATCGGCGGGTGAATGCGAAGATATTCAAATCTTGATGGTATAAGGAATGAAACCCATGTACTGATATCTGTCCGGATGCGGATTGGGGGGATCCTCCGGCCGCTCCGATAACCATAAATGGTTGCAAGCGCTGGTTTTTAAAAAATAAATTTTTACAATAATTCTTCGATTGATATTTTGCCGAAAATGTCATTACCGCATTACATCTGTATGTACATCGGCGATGGCAGCGCGAAAGAGTTAGGAGGAGAGTCCAAAGTTCACTTAAAGCTTTCGTGATGACCTTTTTTCCGGCGGTTTGTGCGCCGGATAGAGATTGGCGTCAAATAAAGCCCACCTGATTTTGGGTCAGGTGGGCTTTTCCTGTTGCTTTCTTTAAAAAAATTGCCTTTGTTTTTTGCGCCGCCTTTGCGCCTTCGAAAAACCCCTTATATCTCCCGCGCCGGGCGGTATTGTAGGGGGCTGCTGACCGGAAAGGGTAAAACCGAAATTTCCAAAAAGGTTGCAAAGACCGCCCGGCCGGAATCCGCAGGATCAGGCGAGGCGCTCCAGCTCCTGCCGGATGAAGGCCGAAACCTCACTTGGTGCGATACCGAGGCAAAAGGCAAATTCATCATGGATGATCTTCATCGCCTCTTTCAAAAAGCGTTCGTCGGCGATGTGCAGCTTTTTCCCCCGGCTTTGCAGTTCGTTCCGGTGCTCCGAAATGCGCTTGATGCCACAAAGCAGAGCCTCCCTATCGCCGGAGGAGAGCAGCGCACGATACTCCTCCTGCCCGCAGGCGGCGTCGTTCCAGGAGGTTTTGTCTGCCGAAACAGCGGACAGAATCTGGTGAATCTCCGCCTTGGAAAGCAAAGGGTACATCCTGGAAAGAAGGGTTTGGTTGTTTTTCGGAACATAGATGGTCGAGCTTTCGTTGTGTACGGGGGAGAGAACAAAATACTCCACCGGATCGTTCCCAATCATTTTCACAACCTCATCCGTGATTTTACAAACGCCGTGCGCACCATACAGGATGGTGTCGTTTACCTGAAACATTTCTAAAAGACCCGCTTTCTATAGCTGTGCAGTAGAATTTCACGTCGCCAAACCGTTGGCGATCCGCCGTTTTTCTGGCGAGAATTTCTACCGGATAGAATTTTTACTACTTGCACATTATAACATATTTGCAAAAAAAATGTTATAGGCGTTTTACACAAAACCGTCCTACCGCTTTGCTTTTTGTGCTGCGGCAAAGGACGACTGCCCTTGCTCGGGCGGGGAGGGCGGCGTTGTAAAGAGAGGGAGGCTTCCGGCCTTTCCCGCGCTTTTCAGGAGAGGATTCCGGCCTTCATCAGTTCTACAAACTGTTTGGCGACTCGGGCGTTTCGGCCGCCGGCTCGCATGGCGAACGCCTCTGCCTTGGGGAGGAGCGCCTCCGCCGGGAGATCGAGCGCGTACTCGGCGGCAAGGTGGGAGACAATCTCTCCATACCGGGCCTTGTTCGGGCGCTCGAAGGTCACAGTCAGCCCAAACCGCGCCGAGAGGCTGGACAGCTCCTGCAGGGTGTCGCCGAGGTTGATCTCCTCCGCCATCCGGTCGCGCGCCCGCTCCTTGACCAGATGCCGGTGGTTGCTGGTGGCATAGATGACGACATTTTTGCCTCTGGTGTTGACGCCCCCTTCCAGAATGGCCTTGAAGGCCGAAAACTCCCGGTCGTCGGATTCAAAGCAGAGGTCGTCGATGAACAAGATGAATTTCAGCGGGTTTGCGGCAAGCGTGTCCATCAGCTCGGGCAGACGGTAAATCTGCTTTTTCCCGATTTCGATCAGACGAAGTCCCCGGTCGCTATACCGGTTGACGATTGCCTTGACCGTGCTGGATTTTCCGGTGCCGGCGTCGCCGTACAGCAGGACGTTGCCGGCGTTTTCCCCGTTCAGCAGGGCTTCGGTGTTGGCGATGACCTTGCCCCGCTCGGCCTCATAGGCGTAGAGATCCTCCAGCCGGATGGGATCGGGGTGCCGCACCGGCAGCAGAGCGCCATCCTCTCCCAGCGTAAAGACCGCGTATTTTGCAAAAATTCCAAAGCCCTTTGTGGGGATTTGACGGATCCGCTCGGCGTAAGAGGCGGTAAAATCCGGCGCGGATTTTTCCCACACCGGCAAAGCCGCCCCATCGGGAAGCGCGGCGCGGTACTCCGCCCCGTCAAAGGCGGCCAGCGTTTTCAAAAAAGACAGCTCGCGGCCGCATGCCTCTGCCAGCGCCGGCGCCTCCCGCCCGGAGAGGACGCTGCGGACATAAAGATTCTCATCCTCCACCAAAAAGGAGAGGAGGTACCGGCCAAAATCGGTATCCTCGGCAAACAGCGCCGCCGCAAAAGCGCAGTAGGCGGAGGTAGCCTCCAGCTCGTCGGCCGGATCGGCTTTCAGCAGGCGGCAAAGCGCGCGGATTGGCTCGTCCTCCAGCAGGCGGCGAAAAATAACCAGGCGGTTCAGCCCGAGAAGAAGTGTATGGCGGTTTTGCATGATTTTGGCCCCGTTTCATAAAATAAAGTGGCAAGCCGCCCTGAAATGGCGGCCGGACGGCAGCTTTTTCGGCGCTGTTTGCAAGCTGCCTTTTTCAAAAAAACATCCTGCCGAAACGGCGGGAAGGATTCGACAGGTCAGCGCCCCTTTTGATATTTTTCATTATACCGCCGTTTTTGGCGGCTGTCAATTTTCCCCGGGTCAAAGGGCGGCAGGCACTTGACATATCCTATGTAAAGGCTATACTTTAAAGTAAGTGGATACTGTGCGGAATTTAAGGTGTGAAAGGGATGAGAATATGAAAGCTCTGATTACCGGCGCCAGCTCCGGCCTCGGCCGGGATATGGCGCGTATTCTGGCCGAAAAGGGGTGGGATCTGATCCTGACCGCCCGCCGCCTCGACCGGTTGGAGGCGCTGGCGGCCGAGCTGTCCGGCGTGCATGTCCGGGTGATTTCGGCCGACCTCGCAAAGCCGGAGGAATGCCTGCGCCTCTACCGTGAAACGGCGGGGGAGGGGATTGACCTCCTGATCAACAATGCCGGGTTCGGCAATTTCGGCCGGTTCGATCAGACCGGGCTGGAGCGGGATCTCGACCTGATCTCGACCAACATTACGGCGGTGCATATGCTGACCAAGTTGTTTTTGTGTGATTTTTTAAAGCGGGACAGCGGCCGTATTCTGAATGTTGCGTCCTCGGCCGGGTTCATGGCCGGGCCGATGCTGTCGGGCTACTATGCTTCGAAAAACTATGTCGTCCGGCTGACCGAGGCGATTTACGAAGAGCTCCGCCGTCAAAAAAGCCGGGTGCGGGTCAGCCTGCTCTGCCCCGGCCCGGTGAATACCGAGTTCAACCGGGTCGCCGGAGTGCGGTTCGCCCTGCGCGGTCAGTCAAGCGAGTATGTCGCTCGCTGCGCGGTAGAGGGCGTGCTGCGCGGCAAGCTGATTATCCAACCCGGCATTCTGATGAAGCTGGCGCGGTTCGGCTGCCGCCTCCTGCCCGAGAAGGCGATGCTCCGCATTTCCTATCATATTCAAAAATCCAAGGGCGGCGCGGACTGACCGGCGCGGCCGGCGGTACTTTTCCCCCGCAATATCGCAAAAATTCGAAAACGGCCCCCTTTTTTTCATAAAGAGGGCTGCCGTCGCGCTGCAAAAAGTTAAATGAACCTTAAGGTTTCCTCCCTTGTTTCTTAAATCGGCGATTGAGATAATAAAGGTATGAAAACACCCGAATCTGGAGAGGGGGATTGGCAGTGAATTATCTGCTTACGGCCAATTTTATCATTTCGACGGTCTTTGTGCTCTGCTATGCGTATCAGTTTTTCTATCTGCTGGTGGGTACGGTGAAGAAGGCATCCTGCCGCCCGGCGCGGGTCGTGCCCCACCGGTATGCGGTTATGATCTCTGCCCGGAATGAGGAGGCAGTGATCGGCAAGCTGATCGAAAGCATCCGGCGACAGAAATATCCGGCCGAGCTGGTTTCGGTCTTTGTGGTGGCGGACAACTGCACCGACCGGACGGCCGCCGTCGCGAAGGAGGCCGGCGCCACGGTCTTTGTGCGGCAGAACAAAACGCGGGTGGGCAAGGGCTATGCCCTCGAGTTCCTGTTCGATCAGGTGATGGAGCAGTACGGCCGAGCTTATTTTGACGGCTATTTCATTTTCGACGCCGACAACCTCCTGGATGAGAATTATATCAGCGAGATGAACAAAACCTTCTCGGCCGGTTTTCGCGTGATCACCAGCTACCGCAACTCCAAAAACTACGGCGCCAACTGGATTTCCTCCGGCTACGCCCTCTGGTTTTTGCGAGAGGCGAGGCACCTCAACAACGCGCGGATGCTGCTCGGGACAAGCTGTGCCGTGTCGGGCACCGGCTTTTTGATTCACCGTGATATTATCAACCGCACCAACGGCTGGAAGTATTTCCTCCTGACCGAGGATATTCAGTTCACGGTGGAAAGCATCCTGAACGGAGAGCGGATCGGCTACTGCCACAACGCGATCCTGTACGACGAACAGCCGGAGACCTTTTCGCAAAGCTGGACGCAGCGCCTGCGCTGGGCGAGAGGGTATTATCAGGTCTTTCGGCAGTATGGAGGCCGCCTGCTGCGCGGGATTTTCGGGGGAAGGTTCGCCTGTGCCGACATGTGCATGACCATCATGCCGGCAGCTGTGCTGACCATTGTCAGCTTTTTGATCAACGCGGCGGCGCTGATACCGACGCTGCTGCTGCACGGAAATGTGCTGGTGATCCTCCTCTCGGTTCTGGAGACGCTGCGCAACAGCTATCTCATGCTCTTCCTGATCGGGCTTGTCACCGGCATAACCGAGTGGCGGCAGATTCACGCCTCCATCCCGCGAAAGATTTTTTCCTTTTTCACCTTTCCGCTGTTTATGCTGACCTACATACCCATTTCCATCGTCGCCCTCTTTAAAAAGGTGGAGTGGAAGCCGATTCGGCACAGCGTCAGCCTTTCGATTGATCATATGAAGCAGCCGGTCAAATAACGCGGCCGCTTACTTGTTAAAAACCGCTGGAGGCGGGGGAGGTTTTCTCCGCCCTCCGGCGGTATTGCTGTCATTTTTAAGGAGATGTTTTATGCAGAGTCCTGCCCAAAAGAAGAATGCCGACCGCTTTACCGGCTTTGCGGATACCTATGACCGGGCGCGGCCGGCCATGCCGTACTACCCGGTCGAGCGGATAACCGCCTACCTGGGGCGTCGGCCGGATACGGTCGTCGACCTCGGCTGCGGCACGGGGCTTTCCACCCTGATCTGGCAGGGAAACTGCCGCCTCGCCATCGGGATTGAGCCGAGCGAGGACATGCTCCGCCTCGCCAAGGAGAGGGAGACCGCCGACCGCCGCTTTCAGCAGGGGTTTGGCAGCGATACCGGGCTTCCCGACGTCTGCTGCGACGCGGTCTTCTGCTCCCAGTCCTTCCATTGGATGGAGCCGGTCTCCACCCTGCGGGAGGTGAATCGCATCCTGAAGCCGGGCGGTGTCTTTGCGACGGTTGACTGCGACTGGCCGCCGGTCACAAGGTGGGAGGCCGAGCAGGCCTACATGACGCTGTACGAAAAGGTAAGGGCACTGGAAAAGGCGCTGCCCGACGTGCAGGACACCTTCGTGCGGTATGAGAAGGAGCAGCACCTCGCCAACATCCGGTCGAGCGGCTATTTCCGCTACTGCCGCGAGCTGCTTTTCTCCAACCCGGAGCGCTGCACGGCCGAGCGGCTGATGGACCTGCTTTTCAGCCAGGGCAGTCTGCATACCCTGCAAAAGCTGCACCCCGAAAAGCTTGAGGCCGAGATTGCCGCTTTCCGCTCTGCGATAGCGGAGATTTTCCCTGACCCTGCGGCCGAGTTTCCGATCGCGTTTTGCTATCGCATGCGCATTGCGGTGAAATAGAGCGGACGCGGACGAGCGGCCAATCGGATGATCGGTCGATCGGTCGAAAGGCAGGCGACCCGGGTAACCACATGATCGCACGATCGCACGATCGCACGATCGCACGATCGGACGGCCGCATGACCGGACGAACGGCCGCCCGGTAAAATATCCTCAAAAAACCACACGGCTCGGACAGGTGGCGCATCCACCGTCCGAGCCGCTGTTTTTACGCTTCTTTTGGGGAAGAGGGCTGCGCCTCCTCCGCTTTTGCAGAGACCCGGTAGCCGAACAGCTCCTCCGCAAACCAGACCTGCGGCACCGTAAAGCTTCTGCCGTCGAGATAGTCGAGCACGCCTCCCTCGGTCGTGAAGTGGAACCGCAAACGATAGGCGTACAGCGCCTGATGCTTGAAGCCGAGCCGCTTGTCCTCGGCGTTTTTGCCATACTTGCCGTCGCCCAGCAGCGGACAGCCGATCGACGCCATCTGCGCCCGAATCTGATGGGTGCGGCCGGTCAGCAGCTCAATCTCAATCAGTGAGAGGCCGCCCCGGCTCTTCAGCACGCGGTAGCGTGTGCGGGCCAGCTTGGCGCCCTTTGTCCCCGATTTCACGACAAAGACCTGGTTCTTTTCCTCGTTTTTTTCAAGATACCCTTCCAGAAGCCCGGAAGCCTCCCGCGGGCGGCCGTGCACTACGGCGAGGTAGTATTTGTCAATCTCCCGCTGCTTGATCTTGTCGCAGAGCAGGCGCAGCGCCGCCGAGTTTTTGGCCGCCAGGACGATGCCGCCGGTGTTGCGGTCGATCCGGTTGGCCAGCGCCGGGCAGAAAGCGTCCTCGGCCGAGGGGTCGTACTCTCCCTTTTCATACAGATATTTCTGAATCCGGCCGATCAGGGTGTCGCGGTACTCATTTTGATCGGGATGCACAATCAGCCCCTGCTTTTTATCGACCAGGAGGATGTTCTCATCCTCATACACAACGCCGGTCAGCCGCCCCGCCGAAAGAAAGTCGTACCGCGGCGCCGCCGGTGCAAAAAATTCATCGGACAGATAGAGGTCGAGCACATCCCCTTCGCACAGGCGGTCAGAGCCCTCCACCCGCTTGCGGTTGCGCTTGATCTTCTTCTGCCGGATGGATTTGTACAGCAGGGATTTGGGCAGAGTCGGCGCAACACGTGCGACAAATTTGTCCAGCCGGACGCCGGCGTCGGCGGGGGAGATGGTAAAGCTTTTCATACAATCAGCACCTGCAATTTTTGATTTTATCGTCTTGAGGAGAAAAAAGGCGTAATTTTATAATTTTCGCTGTGCGCTCCTGTGCAGCCCACATTTTGTCTTCATTATACCACCGGATTTTACAAAAAGGAACTTTTCAAAACAGAAAAAGTAGGATATAATAAAAATAATGTTTTGCAAAATCTTTTTAAAACAGGATATGGAGAAAACACGGCACCCGGCGCAGAGCGAGCCGGGTGCTGATAGCTTTACCCCTGCCGATGGAGGGAAATCATGGACGGACTGCTGCATAAGGATCATCGAAAACGCTTGAAAAACCGGTTTCTGCAAAACGGGCTGGAGGATTTTGAGCCGCATAATGTGCTGGAGCTGCTGCTGTTTTTCGGTGTTCCGCAAAAGGACACCAACGAGCTGGCACATAGGCTGATCGACCGGTTCGGTTCTTTCAACCGGGTGCTCGACGCACCGTATGAGGAGCTTTTGAAGGTCGACGGCGTGGGAGAGAATGTTGCAACGCTGATTAAGCTGATTACGCCGCTGTTTCGGTATTATCATAAGAATATAGACATCAAGGACGAGCCGCTGGATACCCCCTCCCGGGTGGGCGGATATTTGACCCAGTGCTACGCCGGCTTTACGGAGGAGGTTGTGTCGGTTCTGGCGCTGGACAGCCTCTGCCACATTATCTCCTTCGATATTATCGGGAAGGGAGACATCAGCTCGGCCGGTATCCGCTACCGCTCGATTCTGGAGATTGTTATGCGAACCAACGCACCGTCGGTTGTCATCTGCCACAACCATCCCGGCGGCCTGGCGATTCCGTCTCGTCAGGACATCATCGCGACCGAAAAGATTCGCGATCTGCTCGGCACGATCAATGTCGCGCTGGTGGATCACATTGTCATCGCGGGGGACGATTTTGTCTCCCTGGCCGAGTCGAGGGAGTTCTGCTATCTTTTTCGGCCGATGAAAAATAAGGCGGTTCCGCCACCGCGGGAGTCGTAAGAGGGTTCCCGCGGCCAAAGTGCAGGCAATCCCCTGCCGGCTCTCGCAAAGGCTGCGGCCGGTCGGTTTTCGGCTTTGGAAGTGCGGAGGGCTGCCGCTTTGTTTTCGGTATAAAAATTCATTTGCCCATTGACAGATTTAAAACGTTTTGATATAGTGCGATTGTAGGGCTTCGGCGGTATCCCTTCTGCCAGGGAGGCGCACGCATTCTGCGGCCATTTTCCCGGCAGAAGGGGAGGAGCGTATCACCTCGCTTGACGCCTTTGCCGATCATGTTGACCAAATCAAAGCGAAAGGGGAACTTTTATGCTGGAAAATGCCAATTGGATCGCCCCCTCTGAGGATTTTGGGGCGGTTTCTCCCACATTTTTAAAACGTTTCAATTGCTCCGGAGAGGTTGCCTCCGCCACGTTGACCGTTACATCGGTCGGCGTTTATGTGGCGCAGATGAACGGAGAAAGGGTCGGGAATTTTGTCCTGGCGCCCGGTTGGACTTCTTACAAAAAGCGGCACCAGGTGCAGCAGTACGACGTCACCGCGCTGCTCAGCGCGGACAATCTGCTGGAGGTTACGGTGGCCAAGGGCTGGTATCTCAGCCGCATGGCCTGGTCGGACTGCAAATATCTGCCGGGGGAGATGTCCCTGATCGTTCTGCTGGAGATTGTCTACGCCGACGGCCGGAAGGAAACCCTCTCCACCGACGACAGCTGGACGGTAAAGCAGAGCCCCCTGCGCTTTTGCGAGATTTACGACGGCGAGCTGTATGACGCGACCAAAACAAATGAACCGGAGGGCCCGGTGTGCACTCTCGACTTCCCGAAGGATAACCTCATTGAGCAGGAGGGGGAGATCGTTTCCGAGCAGGTGCATGTCCGCCCGACCGCTTATTTTGTAACCCCAAAGGGGGAGCGGGTGATCGACTTTGGGCAGGAGATGACCGGCTATGTCTCCTTCCGCGTGAAGGGCAAGGCGGGCGATCGGGTCAAATTTACCCATTTTGAAATCCTCGATCAGGAGGGCAACGTCTATACCCAGAATTACCGGAGCGCCAAGGCGACCCTTGAATATGTCTGCCGCGATGGGGAGCAGTACTACAAGCCGACCCACACCTTCTACGGCTTCCGGTGCATCCGCATCGACGAGTTCCCGGGCGAGGTCGACCTGAACGATTTTGAGGCGATTGCCGTCCATTCGGATATGAAGCGCACCGGATACCTTGAATCCTCCAACCCGCTGCTCAATCAGCTTTTCCACAACGTCATCTGGGGACAGCGGGGCAATTTTCTCGACATACCGACCGACTGCCCCCAGCGGGACGAGCGGCTGGGCTGGACGGGAGACGCGCAGGTTTTTTGCCGCACGGCGACCTATAACTTCGATACCGAAAAATTCTTCAAAAAATGGTTCGGAGACATACGCGCCGATCAGTGGGAGAATGGCGGAATTCCGCATGTGATTCCGTATATTCTGGAGGATCAGGCCTGCTCCTCCGCGTGGGGCGACGCCGGCATCATCTGCCCGTGGCAGGTTTACCTGACCTATGGCGACCGGGAGGTTCTGGCCCGCCAGTATGAGAGTATGCAGGGCTGGGTTCGGTATATCGAGTCCCAGAGCAAGGAGGAGTTCCTCTGGTCCGGCTGCTGGCATTTCGGCGACTGGTGCGCCCTCGACCTCGGGCGGGAGACGGTGGACAGCGCCTCGAACAAGGATTTCATCGCATCGGTTTACTATGCCAACGCGGTCGATATCCTGATCCGGGCCGGCCGCGTGCTGGGCAAGGACGTCAGTGCGTATGAGGCGCTTTACCCCAAAATTGTTGCGAAGATTCAGGAGCGGTTCCCCACCCTTTCGACCCAGACCGAGCATGCGCTCGCTCTCTATTTCGGCATTGCGGCCGATAAGGCGGCGACGGCGGCCTCTCTCGCCCGTCTGGTGGAGGAGAACGGCAACTGCCTGAACACCGGGTTTGTCGGAACGCCCTATCTGCTCCACGCCCTGTCGCAGAACGGGTACACCGACCTTGCCTATACCCTCCTTTTGCAGGAGAAATACCCTTCCTGGCTCTTCTCGGTCAAGCAGGGCGCTACAACGATTTGGGAGCACTGGGACGGAATTAAAGAGGATGGAAGCATCTGGGATCCCGGCATGAATTCCTATAACCACTATGCCTACGGCGCGGTGGCTGACTGGGTGTACGGCGTAGCGGCCGGAATCCGGACGGTGGAGGAGGCGCCCGGCTTTGAGCGCATCGTGATTGAACCGCATCCCGACGGCCGCCTCGGCTGGCTTGCCGCCTCAATTGAGACGCGGCACGGCCTGGTCAGCTCGCGCTGGTACGCCTTTGAGGGCGGTTGGCGGTACGAGATTACCACCCCCTCTCCGACCCTGATCCGGATCGACGGCAAGGAGTATGCGGTCGAGGCGGGCAGCTATCTTTTCTGATTTTCGACCGGTATAACACCTCCGCTTGACGGAGGTGTTGTGAAAAACCAAAAACAGAAAAAAGCCCTCTGCTGCGGGAACACAAAACCGCAGCAGAGGGCTTTTGCTGTTTAAGTTGGGGGGGTATCCTCCACCTATGCACCGCCCGTGTGGGGGAGATGGGCGCGGTGCCGCAGAAGGACTATTTTTTCAAAAACTGATCAATGATAAAACGCGGGCGACCCTTGACCTCGGCGTATATTTTGCCGATATATTCTCCCAACACGCCGATGCAGAGCAGCTGTATTCCGCCAAGCAGCCAGATCGAACAGACGATGGCCGTCCAGCCGGCTACCGCGTGGTGCGTGAAGTAGGAGATCAGCGCGTACAAAAGGCCGATCACGCTGAGCACCGAGATGCAGATTCCAAGGTTGGAGATAATGGTGAGCGGCTTTACGCTGAAAGAGGTAATGCCGTCAATCGCAAAATGCAGCATTTTTTTAAGAGGATATTTCGACTCTCCGGCAAAACGCTCCGCCCGGTCGTAATAGACATAGTCGCTTTTAAATCCGATGAGCGGCACCAGCCCGCGAAGGAAAAGATTAACCTCCTTATACTCGGCCAGCGCCTCCAGCGCCCGGCGGCTCATCAGTCGGTAGTCGGCGTGGTCGTACACCACGTCTACCCCCATTTTTTTCATGAAGGTGTAAAAACCTCTGGCCGTTGTGCGTTTGAAAAACGTGTCGGTTTCCCGCTTGTTCCGCACGCCGTAGACGACGTCGCAGCCTTCGGTATATTTCTCGACAAAACGGTCGATGGCGTCCACGTCGTCCTGCAGATCCGCGTCGAGGGAGATCACGCAGTCGGCCGGCTCCTTCGCGTGCATCAGGCCGGCCAGCAGCGCGTTCTGATGTCCCCGGTTGCGGGAGAGCTTCAGCCCGCAGACATACGGATTCTCTTTGTGAAAGGCCTCAATCAGCTGCCAGGTTTTGTCCTTGCTGCCGTCGTCGACAAAGATCATGCGGCTGTCGCCGGAGATGATACCGCCCTGCGTCATGCTGTCCAGCTTGTCGGTCAGGCGATGCACCGTCTCCGGCAGGACCTCTTCTTCATTATAACACGGAACGACCAGATAAAGTATCGGCTGCATAAGAGTTTACTCCTTTTCTTTTCCGGGTATTTTTAATCCGGAGACTTCTCCGCCGAGGAGCATCTGCGCCAGCTCGGCCGAGCTTTGCGGTATTTTTTCAAGATAAATGCCGCCGAGGCACAGATCATCCCACTCGTGAAAATCAGAGCCGGACAGGCGCACCAGATGGTGTTCCGCCGCGAAGGCCTCTGCCGTGTCGTTGTGGCTGTTGTGCCGGGCGTTGCCGTTGAAAACCTCCACCCCGTGCAGATCCTTGGGGTCGCGGGGAGAACACATCACGCGGAAGGGGTGGGCCTGCGCGAAAAAGAGGCCGTGCTCATCCGCAAACTTCCGGAACTCGGCCGGGGTCAGGTTGTAAAGCTCCGGATACCGGACGAGGAGATCCCGGTCGATCCCGTATACCAGATGGTCGTTCAGATTGTCGGTAAACCGCAGCTCCATTCCGAGAATGACCTGAAAGCTTGTCCCTTCGGCCGCTTTTACCACCGACGCATAGCCCTGCAGCCATTTGTCGATTTTCTGTTCCCATGTAAGGTCCTTGACCGCGTCCTCATAGAACCACTCGCGGTAATAGTGATCAGTCACAAAGACGCCGGCGTAGCCGTTTTCGATGTACTTCGGAATTGCCTCACCGGCCGGGGTGGAGGCGCAGTGGCTGGTGACCGGCGTGTGGTAATGCGTTTCAAATAAATAGGACATGATTATCGCTCACCTGGTTTCAAAAAAATTTTTAAAAAAGGCAAAACAGGGGGGAGGGGAGCCCTCCCTTCTGCGCTGCAAAAAAACAAAGCGGCTCCCGCATGGGCGTCATTCTTTTAGCGCCGGCCGCGGAGCAGCAGCAGAGAGGCGGCCGCGGCTACAAAAAGCAGCGCCGCCATCAGATAGCCGGTATCCCCGGTCGAAGGGCCTATGGCCGCAAGACCGCGGCAAAAGCCGTGCAGGATCGATAAAAAAGCAGAATTCATTATCGTAACCTCGCGTCCGCAAAGCGGACAGATTGCTCCGGCGCCTTAGCGATGCCGAAAAAATCGGCGCGGCCGGGTAAAATGAACCCGGGCAGGACAGCCTCTCGTAAAACTTTGAAAAAATCTGCCAAAAATCCGTGTTTCTCGCACAGTCAGTATATAATAAATCCCTTGCCGTGTCAAACTTTTTCGGCGGTTTTCACCTGTCTCTTGCAGAAAGCAGTTCCCGGATTTTATAGGCCGCCTTATAAATATCGCCGCCGCCCATCGTGATCACGAGGTCGCCCGGCCGCGCCTCCCGCGCGATCCACTCGGCCACCTGGTCAAAGGTCTCCAGCACCACCGCATCGGAGAGGCCCGCCGCCAGATCCTCCGACCGGATGCCGTAGGTGTTCTGCTCTCTCGAGCCCATGATGGGGGTCAGCAAAACCTTGTCGGCGAGGGAGAGCGCCTCAATAAACGCGTCCTTCAGCATGGCCGTGCGGGAGAAGGTAAAGGGCTGAAAAATACCGATGATCCGGCCGGAGCGCCCCATGTTCTGCGCGGCCGAAAGGGTTGCCTTAATCTCGGTCGGGTGGTGGGCGTAGTCGTCGGCCAGCAGAATGCCGCCAAACTCTCCCAGCAGCTCGAACCGGCGGCCCGCTCCATGAAAGGCGGCCAGCGCCGTCCCGATCTCGTCCGTCCCGACGCCGAGGTAACGCACCGCCGCGATGGCGGCCAGCGCGTTATAGACGTTGTGCCGCCCCGGAATCTGCAAAGAGACATGCATGAGCAGCCGGCCGTCCTCAAACGCGTCAAACTCCATCCCGATCGGGCCGGGCGTGATGTTTTTGGCGAAGTAGCGATTGCCCTCCTCCAGCCCGAAGGTGATCCGCCGGTCGGCCGCGCCGGCCGTCGCCGACATGGCACGGGGGTCGTCGCCGTTGACGATGACCTGCTTTTTCGCCATGTCGCAGAATTTTCCAAAGGAGCGGGCGAGATTCTCCATCGTTTTGAAATATTCCAGATGGTCGTTGTCGATGTTGAGCAGTACGGCAATATCGGGCGAGAGCTTTAAGAATGTGTCGACATACTCGCAGGCCTCGCACACCATGTAGGAGGATTTTCCGGCCAGCCCGTTGGAGCCGGTCAGCGGCAGCCGTCCCCCGATCACGGCGGAGGGGTCATAGTCCGCCATCACAAGGATCTGGGTAATCATGGAGGTGGTGGTCGTCTTGCCATGGGTGCCGCAGACGCCGATTACATCATCGTACTGCCGGGTCACCGCGCCAAGCAGGAAGGAGCGCTCGATCGCCGGGATGCCGAGCGCCTTTGCGGCGACCAGCTCGGGGTTGTCGTCGTGTATGGCCGCCGAGTAGACGATCAGATCGGCGCCCTCGACGCTTTCGGCCTTGTGCCCCATGGTGACAGGGATGCCGAGCGCGCGGATACGCTTCAGCGGGTCGCTTTCGTTGTTGTCCGACCCGGTGATTTCATACCCCTTGCTGTGCAAAATCTCGGCCAGCGGGCACATGCCCGAGCCGCCGATGCCGATCATGTGAATTTTATGTGCCTGCTCGATCAGAAGATCGGTTTTCGTCTTCTGCTTCATAATACAAGATCCATCCTTTCTTTCCCGTTGGGAGCCGTCCGTCCTTTGCCGCGCCCGGCCGAAAAAAGCATTCCCAAAAACCGGAGGCCAAAGCGCCCGGGTCTGCAGGGTATGCCGCCGATCGTCGGAGAGGATAAAAATGTCCGCCCGATTTTTGCGTTTTGACGATACGCTTTTATTATATTGCCTGACCGCCGAAAAATAAATAGAAATTTGTAATTTTTCCCATAAAGGCATTTTCTTTGGAGAAAGGAGGCCTCTACACGCCGGCCGCTTTGTCCTCCCGCAGCTTCAGCGCCGCAATCCGGCAGCCGCGTTTATAGGCTTCGGTTACATATTCTTCCATTGACATGGCGGCGTAGGCGTCGTTTTCGTGCCGTCCGGGCTTGCTGGTCTTGATCAGTTCAAGGGTCAGATCACCCGAGTAGCCGCAGCGGTGGAGGCGCCGTGCAATCTCTGCCCAGTCGGCGATGCCGTCAAACGGCAGCAGATGCAGATCGTCCCGCCAGGTGATCTCTCCCGAAAAATCCCGGATGCCGAGGTTGTCGTTCAGATGGGTGCAAAGCAGCCGGTCGCCGTACGCGGCCAGCAGATCCTGCGCGTGGTTATAGCACATTTCGTGGCCGCTGTCCCAGCAAAACCCGACCTGCTCATACCCCCGGAACGCCTCCATCAAAGCGGCGAGATATTCCTCCCCCTCGGTGTTTTCCAGCGCGATTTTCACCCCGAGACGGTCGGCCGCATCCGCAATTTTTTTGAAATTTTCAATGCCTGCCGCGGTCGGCGTGTGCTGCCCGAACCCGATAAAGGCGTGCATGACCATAATCGGAATTTCATTTTTTACGCAGTCCTTGAGGCAGGCAAGCAGCTCCTCTACCGCACATTCGGCTGCCGTCCCCTCCTGCCAGAGGGCGTCCGCGCGGCCGAACGGCGCGTGCACCGACTGATATGTAATATGCAGGCTGTCGGCCAGCCGCCTCCAGCCGGAGATGTCGGCCGCCTCGCTCCACTCGGTGAAAAATCCGTCAAAGCCAACCTGCCGAAAGAGGCGGATCTGTTCCTCGATCGGAATGCCGAAATCTGCGTCCGTCCCAAGGCAAAGTCTGGCCTTCCACATGACTGACCCCTCCTGTTTTAAAATGAAAGAACGATTGTCCAAAGCGGCTTGCGGCCGCTTTACTCCCCATCAGTATACCGCAAAACCGCCTCTGCCGCAAGCGCCGCCCCCGTGCCTTATAAAGAAAAAATTTTGAAAAACCGATTGTACTTTTGACCGCTTGCCGATATAATGAGCATAACAACCCATAAAATAAAGGAGGAAGCCGGACTGAAGTACAGAAATTTTGGTGCGGACGGGACGAAAATTTCCGCCCTGGGCTTTGGATGCATGCGCCTGCCGGAGTATGAAAAGGACGGCAAATGGCATATTGATGAGGAGAAGGCCATCCCGATGCTGTATCGCGCGATGGAGCAGGGGGTCAATTATTTCGACACTGCCCCCTTTTACTGCAACTCCAACAGTGAGATCACGGTCGGCCGCGCCTTCCACGACCGGCGGGAAAAGGTCATGCTATCGACCAAAATCCCGGTCGGGGATGAGGTGAAGGAGACGGCCGATTACCGCCGCTGGCTGGAGCGGAGCCTCCGGCGCATGGATACCGATTACATCGACTACTACCACTTCTGGGGCATCAATAAAAAATGTTTTGATGAGAAAATCCTCGGCCTCGGCCTGCTGGAGGAGGCTGCCCGCGCCAAAGAGGAGGGGCTGATCCGGCATATTTCCTTCTCCTTCCACGACGACCCCAAGTATATTCGGGAGATTATCGACGCCTCTCGTGCGCGGGGCGTCCCGATGGAGACCATGCTGGTGCAGTACAACATCCTCGACCGCGCCAATGAGGAGATGATCGCTTACGCCGCCTCGCTCGGAATGGGCGTCGTGGCGATGGGACCGGTTGGCGGCGGCCGTCTGGCGGCGCCGACCGACCTCTATGCCCGGCTGACCGGAAAGCCGTCGATCGCCACCTATGAGCTGGCCTTCCGCTTCGTCCTCGGAAATCCGGGGATCAGCTGCGCCCTTTCGGGCATGCAGAATCTGGATATGGTCGATCAGAACGTGAAAATCGCGGACGACGACGCCCTCCTCAACAAGAGCGAGTGGGAGCAGCTCGGCACGGCACTCGAACAGCTTCAAAAGTTCAGCGAGCTGTATTGCACCGGCTGCCGCTACTGTCAGCCATGTCCGGCCGGCATCGACATTCCCCGCATTTTTAATATGTATACATATTATAATGTCTACGGCCTCACCGACCACGCGAAGGGGGAGATGGCCCGGTATAAAAAGGACGGCGGAAAGCTGATTGCCGATTGCAAAAACTGCGGATTTTGTGAAAAACACTGCCCGCAGAAGTTGAAAATCCGCGACCAGCTCGCCCGGGTAGAGCAGATTCTTTCGGCCGAATAAGCGACAGGCGCGGAGCCGACAGACTCCGCCGCATATCCCTTTGGAAAAGCTGTCGGATTTTGGCATCCGTTTTTTGAAAATGTGGATTTTTTATTTGGAAATCGAACAAAAATCCCTCTATAAAAATAG
>UQRS01000046.1 GCA_900543525.1 uncultured Oscillospiraceae bacterium | reverse complement strand
GGCTGGACGTTATCTCCAATCGCAGCCGGCAGAATAAATATTTTATCGGCTCCAGGGCGCTGGAGCTTGCGGAACTGAAATTGCTTGTTGACGCGGTCAGGGCGGCAAAATTTATCTCCCCAAAAAAGAGCAGGGAACTGGTCGGAAAGGTATCTGGATTGGCCGGTCCATATCAGGGTGCGGCGTTAGAACTGGAGCTTCTGGTGAGCGGAAAAGCCAAAACGAATAATGAGACCATATATTACGCAGTGGATACGCTTCATGTGGCGATTCAGAACCGGCAAACGGTCTCTTTCAAATACATTGAAAAATCATAAATAAAGAATACGCTTTATTGGATGACGGCAACGTGTTTTTAATCATGCCGAGGCTGTTCTTTATAGCCGGGAAATAAGCGGTCCGCCGCAGCCTTACAGCGAAAGGCGAGCGCTCGTCCTCCTCTCAGCGGAACTCCGTGCCCCTTTTGTAAGGCGCAAAGCGCACTCCCTCAAGAAGTCCTGCCGGAGTGGTGGCCGCTTGGCGAGACCGTAAAAACAATCGAATCGGGAAATAGCTTCGGGCGGGTAGAAATCGGAACTCTATCCGCCCTTTTTGCATTTATCGCAGATATAAAAGTAAGAGAAACCTTGTGCCCGACGAAAGCAGGCCGTGCGAAAGCGTTTTGGGATGCGGATTTTGCCGGTTTTTGGGAGCGGCGCGCTTCTTCGCCCTGATCGCGGATGCAATCGCGCAAAAGCACAGAATATCTCCCTATGGCGTTTCGGCAGGGAAGGGCTGCCGACCTGCCCGTTTTTCGGAGAGAGAAAAACGGCCGCCGCGTACAAAAACCTTGTACACGGCGGCCGTTTCGGTCGTTTTGCTTGTGCCGAAAAAGGCAGGGGGTTACAGCATCTCCTTAAAATAAGGCACCCGAAGCAGCAGGGGCAGCAAAATGGAGGAGATGATCATCCCTACGCCGCCCTGAATCGCGTTCATGGGCATGGAGGCGGCCGCGCCGATTCCGTAGCCGAGGATGGTGGCCTCGACCGCGAAGTAGCCGAGTACAACCACCAGCGCAGCGCCGATTCCGGCCAGCACGGTGGAGAGGGTCAGCTTTGCGTTCCGCTTTTGCAGCGCGCGGAAAATCAGGGCGGCAACAAGCGCAGCCAGAGCCTTGATCAGCAGGGTGGGAATGGCGTAGTGCGCGTAGCCCGAGAGGACATCGGCCAACATGGAGCCGATACCGGCTGCGGCCATCCCGTAAACCGGGCCGAGCAAAAATCCGGACAGAATAACAAAGACGTCGCCGAAGTGAATGTATCCGTTGGTGCTGTAAATGGGAATCTGAAAAACCATGGTTGCCACACAGCACAGCGCGGCCATTACGGCGGACATTACCAGTCTTTGCGTCGTTTTTCGAGTCATTTTAAAATTACCTCCCTAATTCTAAGTTTATCGATAGCATACTACAGGACGGTCGGAATAACAAGTGATCGAAATCAGAATCTACAAAACGTCGAAATTCGACCGACATTCACGATCTTTTATATTGAAAATACCTTAAGAAAATGATAAAATACTAATTCACGGAAATGCTTGAAAATCTTTAGAGCGTCTGTTTTTTTGGAGGTGCCTCATTTGAAATATATGCTGCCGCATCTGAAGTCCTACCGGCTTCAGTTTATCATCGGTCCGCTCTTCAAGCTGCTGGAGGCGGTGCTGGAGCTGACCATGCCGCTCTATATGGCGAAAATCGTAGATATTGGCATTCCTTCCGGCGATCGGGGCTACATCCTGAAAATGGGCGGCCTGATGCTGCTGACCGCCACGGTGGGGCTTTGCAGTGCCATTGTCTGTCAGTATAGCGCCTCGGTTGCGTCGCAGGGGTTTGGGACCTCTCTGCGCGACGGCCTGTTCCAAAAGGTGCTGGGTCTCTCCTTTTCACAGGTGGAGTCGTTCGGTGTGGGCACGCTGACCAACCGGATTACCAATGACGTGAATCAGCTGCAGCTGGCCGTCGCCATGAGCATCCGCCTGGTCATTCGGGCGCCCTTTATTTGTATAGGCAGTGTGGTTGCCACGCTCCTGATCGACTGGAAGCTGGGGTTGATCGTGCTTACCTCTCTGCCGGTGTTTTCGGCGGCTTTATATTTTGTGATGCGCGCTACCTTCCCTCTGTATACGAGGGTGCAGGCTCGCCTCGACGCGGTCGGCGCCAAGGTGCGGGAGCTGCTGTCAGGCGTTCGAATCATCCGCGCCTTTGCAACCGAGGAACGGGAGACGGCCGATTTCAGGCAGAAGGATGACGAGCTGGCTCGGGCGGCCGCCAGAGTGGGTGCCCTCTCCTCCGCTTTCAACCCCGTGACTTCCCTGATTATGAACGTCACGATTATCGCGATCATCTGGTTTGGAGGCTTCCGGGTTTATGACGGAGCGCTCACCTCGGGGGAGATTCTGGCCTTTATCAGCTATGTGACCCAGATGCTGACCGTGCTGATCGTGCTGGCCAATCTGGTGGTCATCATGACCCGCGCTGCCGCCTCCCTCCGCCGGGTGAGTGAGGTGCTGGCGCTTCCCGACGACCCGACCGAGGCCGCCTTTGGCGAGTCGGTTTTGCCGGATGGAGATACGGCGGTCGAGTTCCGCCACGTCTCCTTCGGGTATCACGCCGGCAGCGACCAGGTTTTTGAGGATGTCAATTTTAAAATAAAAAAGGGAGAGTCGGTTGGCATCATCGGCGTGACCGGCTCGGGAAAAAGCACCCTTTGTCACCTGATTTCCCGCTACTATCTGCCCGACAGCGGAGAGGTTCTGCTGTTTGGGAAAAATGTGGCCGACTACTCCGCCGGGCTGCTGCGCCGGGTGATCGGCGTCGTGCCGCAGAAGATTCAGCTGTTCTCGGGCACGGTGGCGGAAAATCTCCGCTTCGGCCGGTCGGAGGCGACCGACGCCGAGCTGCGCCGCGCGGCGCGGATTGCGCAGGCGGACGGTTTTATCTCGAAGCTTCGAAAGGGGTACGACAGCCCCGTTTCCAAGGGGGGCGCGGGATTTTCGGGCGGACAGCGGCAGCGGCTGGCGGTGGCCAGGGCGGTTGCGGCCGATCCGGCTCTGCTGATTCTGGACGACGCCTCCTCCGCGCTGGATTACGCGACCGACCTCGCTTTGCGCCGCGCGATCGCGGAGGAGATGGAGGGTATCACGACCATCGTGGTCTCTCAGCGGATTCGTTCGGTTATGTCGCTTGACAAAATCATCGTGCTGGAGGAGGGGCGGATTGCCGGCGTCGGCTCGCATGACGAGCTGATGGCCTCCTGCCCCGAGTACCGCGCGCTGGCCGAAATCGGAGGAGGTGACGTCGCGTGAGGACGAGTACGAAAACCACCTCCAAGGTGGAGAACCGCGCGGTGCTGCGCTGGCTGCTTTCTTTGGCCGGACGGGAGAAGGGGCGGCTGCTTCTGGTCTTTTTCTTTGCCTGCGTTGCGTCGGCCGCCGATATTACCTCCCCGTTTCTGACGGGCAGGGCGATTGACCATATCGTCGGCGCGGGAAACGTTGACTTCGCCGACGTTTTGAAGATTGTGCTGGTTCTGCTGGCGCTTGGAATCGTGCTGTCGGCCGGCACATTTTTCACCGGTATGCTGACCCACCGCTGCGTGCAGCAGATTGTGCGGGATATCCGGGACGACGCGGCCGAGCGGATGATGCGCCTCCCGCTGGAGGTCTACGACCGCAACTCGCATGGCGACATCATCAGCCGGTTTGTCAATGACACCACAGCGATTGCCGACGGCCTGATCGACGGGATTATTCAGCTTTTTACCGGCGTTGTGGTGATCGTGGGGTCTCTGACCTTTATGCTGATTATCAGCCCGGTTGTCACTCTGGTGGTGCTTGCGGTGACCTCTCTGACCTTCCTTGTGGCCATGACGGTGACCCGCCTCTCCAACCGTTATTTCAAGAGTCAGCAGGCCATCACCGGCGAACTAACCGGCCTTACGGAGGAAATTATAGGCGCCGTCGAGACGGTCAAGGCCTTCGCATATGAGGAGACGGCCGCCACCCGTTTTGGGGAGATCAACCGCCGCCTGTACACCACCGGGCAAAAGGCACAGTTTGCAAGCTCTCTGACCAACCCGACCACCCGTTTTGTAAATTACCTCGCCTATATCGCGGTCGGCGTAATTGGCGGGATTTTCGGCGGACTTTCGGCCGGCCGAATCTCCAGCTTTATCATTTATTCCAACCAGTTCGCCAAGCCCTTCAACCAGATCACGGCAGTCATCACCGGGATTTTGTCGGCATGGGCTTCGGCGGTGCGGATTTATGAATTCATCACGTTGGAAACCGAGACGCCCGACGCGCCCGACGCGATCTGCCCCGAAAAGCTGGAGGGCAGGGTGGAGTTCCGGGACGTCAGTTTTGCCTATACCCCTGAAAAGCCGCTGATCGAGCGTTTTAATCTCACGGTCGAGAAGGGCACGCGGGTGGCCATCGTCGGCCCGACCGGCGCGGGAAAAACCACTCTGGTCAACCTGATTATGCGTTTTTACGAGCCCCAGTCGGGGGAGATTCTGATCGACGGCCGGCCGCTGCGCGACTACTCCCGTCAGGGGCTGCGCCGCCGCATCGGCATGGTCCTGCAGGAGACATGGCTGTTCTCCGGCACCGTGCGGGAGAATATCGCCTACGGCCACCCGGAGGCGACCGAGGACGAGGTGATCGCCGCGGCCAAGGCGGCGCGCGCCCACAGCTTTATCAAGCGGCTGCCGAAGGGCTATGATACCGTCATCGACGGCGAGGGGGGGAGCCTCTCGGCCGGGCAGATGCAGCTGCTGACCATCGCGCGCGCCATGATGGGCGGGTCGGATATTCTGGTGCTGGATGAGGCGACCTCCTCCATTGACATTTTGACCGAGCAGCGGGTCACCCGCGCGTTTGAGGATATGATGCGGGGCACGACCAGCTTTATCATCGCCCACCGCCTCTCGACCATTCGGGACGCCGACGTGATTATCGTGATGAACGAGGGGCACGTGGTCGAGCAGGGCAGTCATGACGAGCTGCTGGCGCGCGGCGGCTTCTATGCCGGGCTGTACGGCAGCCAGTTCGAGAATTAGGAGTATCCGGATGCAGAAAAATCAGATTTTGGAAATTGCGATCACCGGCACGGCGGTCGATGGAAGCGGCGTCGGCCGGGCGGAGGACACGGTTGTATTCATTCCCGGCGCCGCGGAGGGAGACCGCGTTCGCGCGCGCATTGTCAAGGTGCTGAAGAACCGCGCCTATGGAAGGGTGGAGGAGATTCTGGAGCCTTCGCCCGAGCGGCAGGCGCCCGACTGTCCGGTTTTCTCCCGCTGCGGGGGGTGCGTTTTCCGCCACATCTCCTATGCCGCGGAAAAGGAGATCAAGGCCCGCCGCGTGCGGGAGGCCGTCCGCCGCATCGGCGGGATCGACCTCGAGCCTCGGCCGATTCTGGCGGCGGAGGCGCGCACTGCCTATCGCAATAAGGCGCAGTACCCCTTCGCAAGGGAGGGGGAGCGGGTGGTCGCCGGCTTTTACGCGCCGCACAGCCATCGGGTGATTCCCTCTGCCGACTGCCTTCTTCAGCCGGCGGAGTTTTCTGCGGCTTTGCGGGCAGTCTGCCGTTTTGCCGAGCAGCAGGGTCTTACTGTATATGATGAGGAGTGCGGCCGTGGCCTGCTGCGGCATCTTTATCTGCGCAAGGGATTTGCGACGGGGGAGGTTATGGCAGTGCTGGTCATCAACGGCCGCACTCTCCCTGCGGCTAAGGCACTGGTTGCCGCTTTGCAAAGCGCGGTGGGGGAAGGGCTTTGCAGCGTCATGCTCAACCACAATTCCAAACGGACCAACGTGGTTTTGGGGGAGGGGTGCACCCTCCTCTGGGGGCGGCCGTATATTGAGGATATCCTCTGCGGCGTGCGGGTGCGGCTGTCTCCCTTATCGTTTTATCAGGTCAATCGGGAAATGGCCGAGCGACTTTATCAAAAAGCGGCGGAATATGCCGCCCCGGCGGGCAGGACGATCCTCGACCTCTACTGCGGGGCGGGGACCATCGGCCTCTCCATGGAGGGGGAGGCGGCGCGGGTCATCGGGGTCGAGATTGTGCCACAGGCGGTCGAGGACGCGCGCCGCAACGCGGAGCAGAACGGGATTGAAAACGCCGAGTTTCTCTGCGCCGACGCGGCCGAGGGTGCGGCTCTGCTTCGGCGGCGGGGCGTCCGGGCGGAGGTTGTCCTCCTTGACCCGCCGCGCAAGGGCTGCACGCCCGAGCTGCTGCGCACCGTGGCCGAGGGCTACGCTCCCGAGCGGATTGTTTACGTCTCCTGCGATCCGGCGACGCTGGCGCGGGACCTCCGCCTGCTTACAGAAGGGGGCTACCGGCTGGTGGAATACACGCCGGCCGATCTTTTCCCCGGCACGGCACATGTCGAGACGGTCGCCCTGCTGGAAAAGCGAAACGTATAAATACATCTGAAAAACCGGATGCCTTATCCGCCGTGAAGCCCGGCTGCCATGCGGAGCATGGCGAGGGGTTCGGCATTTGAATTTTATTTTTAGGAGGGTTTTATGCGAAAGACAGTGCCGCTGAACCGATGGAGCTTCTCCATTGACAGCCTGCAGTATCAAAAGGAGGTAACCGTCCCGCACACCTGGAATGTGGACGACGCGGTTATGGATTACCGCGGGATTGCCCGCTACCGCACCGCGCTCACGCTATAGGAAATCCCGGCCGGGACGAGGGCTTTTCTCCTCTTTCACGCGGTGTATCACAGCGCCGAGGTTCTGGTGAACGGACAGCCTGCGGGCAGTCACAAAGGCTCTGGCTATACGCCTTTTCAGCTGGATGTGACCGATCTTTTAAAGCCGAATGCCGAAAATGTCATAGAGGTTTTGGCGGACAATACACGCACGGTCGAGGCGCTTCCGCATATGAACAACTTTGACTGGGCGGATGACGGCGGTATAACCCGCAAGGCCGAGCTTCGCTTTCTGCCTGCGGACGGCATTGCCTACCTGCATGTGGAGGAGGCTGTCCGGGTTACCGGAGAGGGCTTGTGCTCCGGCCGGCTTTTGCTGAAAACGGCTTTCGAGGACGGCTCGGCAAAGGCCGGAACCGTTACGGTATACGATTATGCGGACGGCGCCCGCGTCCTTTCCAAATCCTTTGACGAAATCCGCGACTCTGCGGAGCTTGATTTTGAAAATCTCAAGCTTTGGAGTCCTGCCTCTCCCAACCTCTATCGTATCGCGCTGGAGACGGATAACGACTATCTTGAGGTTCGCACCGGCCTGCGCAAGATTGAAGTCCGGGGCGAGTCCATCTTCCTGAATGATCAGGAGATTTATCTGAAGGGCTGCGAGTGGATGCCCGGCTCTCACCCCGATTTCGGCATGGCGGAGCCGCTGGAGCACAGCATTCACTGCCTGCGTCAGCTCAAGGATTGCGGCTGCAATTTCACCCGCTTTCACTGGCAGCAGGACGCGTCCTTTTTCGACTGGTGCGATGAAAACGGCCTCCTGGTTCAGGAGGAAATTCCCTACTGGGGCACGCCCAGAGAGGCGGGCGAGCTGCAGCTTGCTATCGCCAAGCGTCAGGCGGACGAGATGGTCTTTTTCCATAAAAATCATCCCTCCATCATTTTCTGGGGCGTGGGCAACGAGCTGGAATGCTCTGCCCCGGCGACCATCCGGTATGTGGAGGATATGGTCGCCTACTTCAAGGCGCAGGATAGCCGCCGGCGGGTCAACTATGTCTCCAACTCCGTAAGCCGGGTGGAGAACGAGGGTAAGGATGACGCCACGCTGCATGGAGATATCGCCATGTGGAACGAGTATCTGGGACTTTGGGAGCCGACCGACGACATTCAGAAACATATCGAACGTACGGCGGCCAAGTGTCAGGGAAAGTCACTGGTGGTGACCGAATTCGGCCTGTGCGAGCCGCACTTCTCCGGCGGGGATCAGAAGCGCTGCGAGGTTCTGCGGGAGCGCATGCGCCTCTATCCGCAGGTGCGCAATCTGAAGGGGTACGTCTGGTTCTCTCTGAATGATTACCGCACCCATATGGGGGAAGAGGGCAGCGGCAAAATGAAACGGAGGGTGCACGCCTCTACCGATCTGTACGGCAATGAGAAGCCGTCCTACCTGCTGTTTAAAAAGCTGAACTGCGAAAAGCGATAAGCGCTTTTGTCGCCGCAGCCGCTGTTGCTGCTCGCCGGCCGGATGTGTAAATGAACCGTTCCTGACACATCCGGCTGGACTGGGGGCAAAAGGCCGGGGTCGCCGTATGGATGTGAATACCGCCGCCCGGATGTGGGATGGTCGGTTTGCCGGTCGGCCCTGCGGAGATTGGGCGGCTTTTATAAAGCGGGGAGAGCCGCCGCAAAACGATACGGTCGGAAGGGCTGCCGGCCGGGAAAGAGAGACCAAACCGGATGTTAAAACCCATTTTGATTGTCGCCGGATTTATCAGTCTGGCGCTGGGGGTGCTCGGCATAGTGTTGCCGGTGCTGCCGACCACCCCATTCGTACTGCTTTCGGGCGCTTGCTTCGCCAGCGGCAGCCGGAGGCTTTATCGCTGGCTTTCCTCGACCAAAAACTTTGGACCAATGCTGCGGCATTTCAAAACCGGGGAGGGGATTTCCGCCGGCGTCCGGAAGCGCGCCCTCCTTACCCTGTGGGGCGGATTGGGTCTTTCCGCCCTCCTTGTGCGGCGGTGGCCGATCTGGCTGCTGCTGGCGGCAGTGGGAGTCGGCGTTACAATTTTCCTCTGCCGCATGAAAACCCGGGCGGAGGAAGAAAATACCTCCGGAAAATAAAAAGGGCGTTTTTTAAGGATGCTGCCCCTCCCAAACCGGAAGTTTTTCGCGGCGTTTCCGACGGATTTTTCATTTTGTGCCAGCCGGGCAAAACAAAAAATCCATCTGTTCTTGTGCGAATTTGCGGGGCGTTTTGGGGGATGTGCCTTTGTAAAGGCGGTCAAAGCAGGCTACTTTTTGCAGGAAATAAAAAAGACAAAAATTGATTTTCTGGTTTTTATGGCTTGCAAAATAAAACAAAATGTGCTAAGATACAAAATAATCAAAAAAATAAAGTTTTAAGTGCATAGATGGGAAAAGTACCCTCCGTACAGCGTGCGAAGAGAGTCTGCGGCCGGTGTAAGCAGATGACGCAGCGTAGGGGAACGTCGTCTCGGAGCATTCCCCTTGAAACCCGCGTTGGTCGTGCGTAGGGGGGAGCGGTTCATCCCCGATATCGGATACGATGAGTGGTCGCCGGCTTCTTCGGCGGCAAGCAGAGTGGTACCGCAGAGTGTTTATTTTAAACCTTTGTCTCTTGAAAAACAGAGACAAAGGTTTTTTTACTTTTCCGTGAGGGCGCGCCCTTTGTGGACTTTTGAAGTCTTGGGAGGCAGGTATGATTAAGAACGGTTCGGAGATTTTGGCAGAGGTGCTGATCGAACAGGGCGTGGATACGGTTTTCGGGTATCCGGGCGGCTCGGTTCTCAACATTTACGACGCTTTGTATAAATACAGCGACAGGATCCGGCATATTATGACGGCGCATGAGCAGGGTGCTGCGCACGCCGCCGACGGGTATGCCCGGGCGACCGGACGCACCGGCGTGGTGATTTCGACCAGCGGACCGGGGGCGACCAACCTCGTCACGGGGATCGCGACGGCCTATATGGACAGCATTCCGATGGTTGCCATTACCGGCAACGTCGGCACGCCTCTGATCGGGCGCGACAGCTTTCAGGAGGTATACATCGCCGGCATTACCATGCCGATTACCAAACACAATTTCGTTGTCCGCCGGGTGGAGGATCTGGCCGACACGCTGCGGCAGGCTTTCCTGATCGCGGGCAGCGGCCGGAAGGGGCCGGTTCTGGTGGATATTCCAAAGGATATCACAGCCGCGAAATGTACCTTCCAGCCGGCCGTGCCGGAAGCGCCGGTGGTCGACAATTCCCAGGTGACGGAGGAACGGCTGCGCACCGCCGCCGAGCTGATCAACGCCGCCAAACGCCCCGTCGTCCTCTTCGGCGGCGGCGTGTCCGCCTCCGAGGCGGGGGAGGAGCTGCGTTCCCTGCTGGAGAAGGCGGACATCCCGGCAGCCTATACCCTCATGGCGGCGGGCGTCCTCGGCTACGGCGAGCGGCACAATCTCGGTCTGCTCGGCATGCATGGCTGCGTCAGCGCCAACCGCGCCGTGGGGGAGGCGGATCTCCTCCTCGCCATCGGGACGCGGTTCAGCGACCGGGTGGCGCTGAATACCGACCGGTTCGCCAGCAGAGCCAAGGTTATACATATTGATATTGACCCCAGCGAAATCAACAAAAACATCGGCATTGATTTTGATGTGATCGGTGACGTGAAGGCGGTTTTGACCGGCCTCCTCCCGTATGTGGAGAAGGCGGCGCACCCCGACTGGATGCAGATGATTGCGGAGTGGCAGGCGGACGACTACCGTCCGAAGGATCGGCCGGACGCCCTGACGCCGCACCAGATTATGCAGGACATCTGCGATATGGCGGGGGAGAATGCGGTTTTTGCCACCGACGTCGGCCAGCACCAGATGTGGGCGGCACAGTATATCCGGCATCTCCATCCCCGCAGCTTCCTCACCAGCGGAGGGCTCGGAACCATGGGCTTTGGCTACGGCGCGGCGATCGGCGCGTCAATCGGGCTCGGCGGCCGGCGGATTATCCACATCACCGGCGACGGCTCCTTCCACATGAATATGAATGAGGCCTGCACCGCCGTGACTTACGGTGTGCCGGTCATTACGGTGATCTTCAACAACCGCGCCCTCGGCATGGTTCGGCAGTGGCAGACCACCTTTTACGGCAAGCGGTATTCCAGCAGCGAGCCGGATCGCCGCACCGATTACGTCAAGGTGGGCGAGGGCTTCGGGGTCAAGGCGTACCGTGCCTCGACTCCGGCGGAGTTTGCGGCCGCCTTCCGGGAGGCAATGACCCTCGACGGGCCGGTTTGGATCGAGTGTGCCATCGACCGGGAGGAGAAGGTCCTCCCCATGATTCCGTCCGGCGGAACCATTGAAGATACCATCTTGGACTGAGCCGGAAGAGCGCGCAGCGAAAGGAATGACAGTATGGAAAAAAAGGTTTTAAGTGTGCTGGTGGAAAACCACGCCGGCGTGCTGGCCCGCGTGGCCTCTCTCTTTAATCAGCGCGGGTTCAATATCGACAGCCTGACCGTTTCGGCCACCGACAATCCGGAGGTTTCCCGGATTACCATTGTGGCGAAGGGCGACGAGCAGTCTTTTGACCAGATCGTGAAGCAGACGGCCAAGCTGATCGAAACGAAAAAGATTTTCACCCTCAACCCGTCGACCAGCATCAAGCGGGAGCTGCTGCTGGTCAAGGTGGCGGTTGACGATAAGCATATCGGCGCCCTGCGGGAGACGGCCGGAATTTTCAAGGCCAAGATTGTCGACCTCTCGGTCGGGAGCATGGTGATGGAACTGACCGGCGAGCCGGATAAGATTGACGGCTTCCTCGGTGTGCTGAGCCAGTACCGGATTCTGGAAATGTGCCGGACGGGTGTTACGGCTCTCGAGCGCGGAATGCCCGAACACTGATTTTTGTATTTACCCGAAGCTGCTTCGGATAGAAAATAAGAAAATTTTTTAAAAGGAGTCTTTGATATGATTCAAAAGTATTACGACACCGACTGTAATTTGAGCCTGCTGGATAACAAGACCGTTGCCATCATCGGCTACGGCAGCCAGGGACACGCCCACGCCCTCAACCTGCATGAGAGCGGCGTGAAGGTCGTTGTCGGCCTGCGCCGGGACAGCGCCAGCTGGAAAAAGGCGGAGGACGCCGGCCTGACGGTTATGGAGGTGCCGCAGGCTGCGGCTGCCGCCGACGTCGTGATGATGCTGGTACCGGATGAAATCGCCGCCGATATTTATAACGAGCAGGTTGCCCCCACCATGAAGGAGGGCGACATCCTTATGTTCGCGCACGGCTTCAACATTCACTTCAACTTTGTCAAGCCGCAGCCGGACATTGACGTGATCATGGTCGCCCCGAAAGGCCCGGGTCACACCGTTCGCAGCCAGTATCGGGAGGGGAAGGGCGTTCCCAGCCTGATCGCGGTATATCAGGATTACTCCGGCCGGGCGAAGGATTACGCTCTGGCTTACGCCTGCGGAATCGGCGCCGGCCGCGCCGGCATTCTGGAGACCACCTTCCGTGAGGAGACCGAGACCGACCTCTTCGGTGAGCAGGCCGTGCTTTGCGGCGGCGTAACCGAGCTGATGAAGGCCGGCTTCGACACGCTGGTGGAGGCCGGGTATGAGCCGGAGATGGCCTACTTCGAGTGCATCCATGAGATGAAGCTGATCGTCGACCTGATCAACAGCGGCGGCTTTGCCATGATGCGGTACTCCATCTCCAACACGGCGGAATACGGCGACTACCGCACCGGCAAGCGCCTGATCACCGAGGACACCCGCAAGGAGATGAAAAAGGTTCTGTCGGAGATTCAGGACGGCACCTTCGCCAGCGAGTTTATGCAGGAGTTCTCGAGCGGCCGCAAGGCCAAGTTCCTGGCAACCCGCCGGGTCGAGAGCGAGCATCTGCTCGAAAAGGTCGGCGCTTCTCTGCGCAAGATGATGAGCTGGCTGAAAAAGTAAACAGATCACTCAAAAAGGGCGGTGCGGTTATGCGCCGCCCTTCCGATAAGGAGGAAATGTATTGCGCAGCGATAATGTGACAAAGGGAGCGGAACGCGCCCCGAACCGCAGCCTCTTTTACGCGATGGGCTATACGGATGAGGAGCTTTCCCGTCCGCTGATCGGCGTCGTCTCCGCCCATAGTGAGATTGTGCCCGGCCACCTGCATCTCGACAAGCTGGCCGAGGCGGTCAAAGCCGGTGTCCGCATGGCCGGCGGCACACCGGTGCTGATTCCCTCGATCGGCGTTTGCGACGGCATCGCCATGGGGCATATCGGGATGAAATACTCTCTGGCCAGCCGGGAGCTGATCGCCGACAGTGTGGAGACGATGACCATCGCCCACCAGCTGGACGGACTGGTGCTGGTTCCCAACTGCGATAAGATTGTGCCCGGCATGGTGATGGCCGCCGTCCGGATGGATATTCCGGCCGTGGTGTGCAGCGGCGGCCCCATGCTTGCCGGCCGCTACGACGGGGAAGAGGTCAGCCTCTCCAAAATGTTTGAGGCGGTCGGCGCCTACAAGGCGGGGCTGATCGACGACGACAAGCTGCGGGAGTGCGAGACCGGCGCCTGTCCCGGCTGTGGAAGCTGCTCGGGCATGTACACCGCCAACAGCATGAACTGCCTGTGTGAGGCGATCGGTATCGCCCTGCCCGGAAATGGCACGATCCCCGCCGTCTCCTCCAAACGGACCATGCTGGCCAAGCACGCCGGTATGGCGATCATGAAGCTGGTGGAGAAGAACATCACCGCCCGGCAGATTATCAATGAAAAGTCGATTCGCAACGCCCTTGCCTGCGACATGGCGCTGGGCTGCAGCTCCAACAGCGTGCTGCACCTGCTTGCCATCGCGAACGAGGCCGGCGTTCCCCTCGACCTCCATATTTTCAACGAGATGAGTGAGAAAACCCCCAACCTCTGCCATCTGGCGCCGGCCGGTCCGACCCATATGCAGGATCTTGACCGCGCGGGCGGCGTCCTGGCGGTGCAGGCCGAGCTGGCCAAGGGCGGACATCTCGACCTCTCCGCCCTGACCGTGACCGGCAAAACGCTGGGCGAAAATATCGCCGGGGCAAGGATTCTGGACGAAGGGGCCATCCGCCCGATCGAAAATCCCTACAGCCCGACCGGCGGTATCCAGATTCTCTGGGGCAATCTGGCCGAGCGCGGGTGCGTCGTCAAACGCAGCGCCGTCGCGCCCGAAATGCTGCGCCACAGCGGCCCGGCGCGGGTTTTCAACTCGGAGGAGGAGGCGATTTCCGCCATCTATGCCGGAAAAATTGTCGACGGCGACATTGTGGTGATTCGGTACGAAGGGCCGAAGGGCGGCCCCGGCATGCGGGAGATGCTCAACCCGACCAGTGCGCTGGCCGGCATGGGGCTGGATAAGACGGTCGCCCTGATTACCGACGGCCGGTTCTCGGGTGCCAGCCGCGGCGCTTCGATCGGCCATATCTCGCCTGAGGCGGCGGCCGGCGGCCTGATCGGTCTTGTGGAAGAGGGCGACCGGATCGAGATTGATATTCCGGCGGCCTCCATCCACCTCGATGTGCAGGAGGATATCCTCGCCGAGCGGCGGACGCGCTACACGCCGCCCGAGCCGAACATCAAGACCGGCTGGCTGGGACGCTATGCCCGGCTGGTCGACAGTGCCGACAAGGGCGCCGTAATGCAGTAAGCATTTCTCTTGTGAATCCATAGAAATAGATTCAAAACCGCCGGTTCGTGTATAAATTGTACATGAACCGGCGGTTTTGTTTATTGATAAGCACAAAATTATACAATTCTGTTGACAAATTATCCCGGTTGTTATATACTTTATGTGAAAGGAAGGCGATAAAAATATGGTGTGCACGCTTTGTGTGAAGTAAACTTTATCGCGCTTTGATTGCGCGAGGATAAAGGAGAAGGTGCTTTTATGAAAAGCTGGATTTCGGTATTTTTGATTTTCGTTTTGGCGATCATCTTTTGCATGCCGCAGAGCGCAGCGGTCGATGGATTTGGTGCCGCGAAGGAGGCCGAGATTATCTCCGCTTGGTTTGAAAAATACACACCGGAGTATGAGCCGAAGCATTTCACAAAGGACACGGCAGTGGTGGTTCCGTATTATACGGACGGCGCCCTGTATGTGTTTGGTATTCACGGAGAATATAAGCGCAGTGATTTGATTACCTGGTACATCGGGGACTATCTGTTGGAGGGATGTAGTGAGGATGAAGCGTATGTCTATCTGAACGGAGAGGCATATCGCTTATCCGATGCGTACGAAGCCGGCCTTGTCGGCGACGATGTTCTGGTGGGAATGCGGCTTGGGTATATGCAGATGACCCGACTGCAAATGTACAACCGTTATGATGTGAACGAAGACGGGATGGTCACAATTGCCGATGTGGTTGCCCTCCGGCAGGAGATTGTGGCACCCACCCGGCATGACCGTTGGGACATTGACGGCGACAGACAGACCACAGTTTCCGACGTGATCGCGCTGCGGGACCGCCTGCTGGCTGGTTGATCCGGGACTCCTGCCGGATGATTTCCGGACCGCTTTTTCTCAAAAAAGCATTTTTCAAAAAGAAAAAGGATGAGAGGCTCACTCTCATCCTTTTTTAACGTATTATGCGGTTCGTGCGGTTGGTATGGTCGGCACGATTCGTGCGGCTTTACGGCTTTTGGGAGAATTACTCCGCGTCGCCTTCCGCCTCGTCCGCGTCGTGGTCGTGGTCGCAGTCCTCACAATCGCAGTCGAAATCGAACTCGAGATCGGTGCCGCAGTTGGGGCACTGAATGCCGCCCTCGTCCAGCATGTCCTCATCAATATAGAGGGTGTCGTGGCAGGCGGGGCACTCCATCTCATAAAAATCGTCGTCCCCGTCATCCTCGCAGCAGCAGTCCTCGTCGTCGTCCTCGTAGAAATCCTCCTCAAGGTTGGCGAGATCCTCGTCTACAGCGTCAATCTGCTCGGTCAGCTCGGCCGCGCCATCCTCCAGATCCTCGATCGAGAGAGCCATGTCGTCCAGAACGTCCACAATCGCCTTGATCAGCTTGCTTTCCTTGCTTTCCTCCAGCTCGGCCATTTCGATCATGCCCTTGATATAAGCAACCTTTTCAATCAGTGTCATAAATGAAAAACCTCCTTTAATTCAATATAAATAATCCGCTTTAAATGGGATGGGTTACGCGCGCTCCATATATTCGCCCGTGCGGGTGTCGATGCGGATGCGCTCCCCCTCGTCAATGAAGAGGGGGACCCGGATCTCCGCGCCGGTCTCCAAAGTGGCAGGCTTGGTCGCGTTGGTCGCCGTGTCGCCCTTGAAGCCAGGCTCGGTCTTGGTGATCGTCAGCTCCACAAAGGTCGGAGGCTCTACGCCGAAAACCTTGCCCTTGTAAGAAAGAACCTTGCAAACCATGTTCTCGGTCACGAACTTGAAGTTGTCGCTGAGCTCACTCTGATTGATCGGAACCAGTTCGTAGGTTTCGGGATCCATAAAATAATAGAGATCGCCGTCGGAGTAGGAATACTCCATTTCCTTCCGCTCGATGTAGGCGGTCGGATACTTGTCATTCGGGTTGAAGGTCTTTTCAACCACTGCGCCCGAAATGACGTTGCGGATTTTGGTGCGGACGAAAGCCGCGCCCTTGCCAGGCTTTACATGCTGGAATTCAATAATCTGATAAACGTTGCCCTCCATCTCAAAAGTGACACCGTTTCTGAAATCACCGGCAGTTACCATATTTTCACCCATTCCGTCGCTGTGCGCCGACATATAGTATTTTGGCCGGTTGCGCTATGCACAGAATTGGATATCCAATTATAGCGCGGCCTGTTTCTAATATTCTATACTAAAACCCGCGCTTTTTCAAGTGCTTTTATCACAATTTCTGTATTTTATGCTGTTCTGCGCCATTTTTGCGAAAGGCATGCCGGCTTTGTATTTAATAGGTATATATAGAGGGGAGAATTTGCAAAATGAAAAAAATTCAAAAAAATGTCGGATTTGTTGTTGACATTCTCTCGACTTTGTGTTAATATAATCGAGCGCTCTGAGGGACGGACACCGAGAGGGAGACGGAACAAAGGAGAGCGGCGCAGCGCGGGGATGCGGAAAGGCAGAAGCGCGAGGCGAGATAAGGACCTTGAAAATTAAACAACGAGAAGAGAAAAACGACCCTTAAGATTCCTTTGAAAAAAGGAAAGCGTTTGGGGAAACCAAATGCAAAAGAGATAAGCGCAAAGCGCGAGAGCTATGAGAGATAGTTCTAAGATAGGTTAAAGCGCCGTGCCGAAAGGCGGGGCGAGTTAATACCATATTTTAGAGAGTTTGATCCTGGCTCAGGACGAACGCTGGCGGCATGCCTAACACATGCAAGTCGAACGGAGTTAAACGCTGTGAAGCCTTCGGGCGGAACATGTTTAACTTAGTGGCGGACGGGTGAGTAACGCGTGAGCAACCTGCCTTACAGAGGGGGACAACAGTTGGAAACGACTGCTAATACCGCATGAAGTGCCGGGGAGGCATCTCCCTGGCACCAAAGATTTATCGCTGTAAGATGGGCTCGCGTCCGATTAGATAGTTGGTGAGGTAACGGCTCACCAAGTCGACGATCGGTAGCCGGACTGAGAGGTTGAACGGCCACATTGGGACTGAGATACGGCCCAGACT
>UQRS01000045.1 GCA_900543525.1 uncultured Oscillospiraceae bacterium | reverse complement strand
CATCATACACTTTAGTAACCTGCGAAGAACAAATTCAAAATTACTGGACATTGGTTTGGGAAAAGAATTTGGGAAACGGTCTGTTAAATCCGTTTGACATTGTTGCGGTCACCGTCGACGGAACGGACGGTTCTATCTCTTTAATCACAAGGAATACTATAGAGCCGAATGCAACCGAACCCATTGTGACCGCGTCCCGGGCTGTTGCATTGGCACGTCCAGTAACCGACTTGTTTGACTACGACACTATAAGCACTAGGCTCTCTATCGTCCGCCCGAATTTTTACTGGGAGTCTGTGGACAACATTTTCTATGAAGAAGCTGATTTTATCCGCCTAGCCTGGATTGTAGAAATAGATGATTCCGTTTCCGCGTATATTGATGCGCTTACCGGAGAAATTTTAGGCGGCGGCCGCACAAAAGCAACTTATGCGCGGGCCGTGGCATCTCTTCCGGATTTTTTTGGGAATTCTATTTCGGCTGAAATGGCTGAACGCGGATTGATCAGCTTGGGCTACACACATCCGGAACCGAGAGTGGATACGGGGATGCGGCAAATCGATATTGATTATGTATTGTTCCACGCGAATCTCAAGGGCTTATATCTAAGCTGTCATGGGAGTGGAACGCATATTTCTGGTGATAACAATTGGATAATCTATCCATCCCAGATTTCATCTGGCTGGAAGTTCGTATTTTTAGATGCCTGTTACTCATCCGTGTCCCCTTTCCCACAAAGGTTTATCGACGTTGGCGGATCCAATCAATGCTTTGTTGGATGGAACGATGAAATCTGGGATGTAACAGCATACCGCTTCTGTGAGGAATTCTGGAGGAGAACAAACAGCGTCAGTATCCTGAACGCCGTTTTACTCGCTCAAAATGCGGTTATCGCTGCCGGATATGCAGATTGCAAACCCGGGTTTTGGGGCGATCTCAACTACTATGGACGTCCATAGCAAATCTTTGAAGGAGGTTTTCTTATGAAACGTTTACTATCGCTTCTTTTGACCGTTTTTCTCTGCCTCCTGCTCCTTGCCGGCTGCGGCGAGGAGGACAAAGAAAGTTCGGGCGCGCTGTCCTCCTCCGAACCGACCGCGGCGGGTGAGGTGTTTTCGTTCGACACCGACGCCTACACACCGCCCGAGGGCAGAGGAACCGCCTTTCAAAATATTCAGACGACCAGGGTTGCCGATCTGGCTCGACCCGACCGCCTGATCTACACAGTCGACGGGAAGGCGAAGGTTTTCTCCCCCGAGGACGAGAAATTCGACTCAATTCTCGAGCGGAACGCCGCGCGGGACAAAACCGCCCTCTTCTTCTCCCACGCAGATGAAAACGGCGGCTACACCGGCGAGCGACCACAGTTTAAATCCATCATTGACCCGGAATACTACAAGACCGGGCGGCACTTAATCTACCGCTACGGCGAGGGCAGTTATGCCGACGTGGTTTTTTCCCTGGTGAAGGAGGGGGAGAATCGCGCCTCCTGGGTGTTTGAGGACGCCGGAAACGGCAGCTACAGTTCTCCTTGCGGCGCGTTTGAGGCTGCCGGGGAATTGATCGCCTATATCGAAGGATAGCGCTCCGGCCGTTTTGTCAAACCGCCCGACCGCCGCAAAAAAGGGGGTCTCCCCTCTGCACAAAACATTCCGTCAAAAACAGCAAACGCCGCGTCCGGTAAGCATCCCGGACGCAGCGTTTTTCTTTTGGAATAAGCAAGGAGGCCGAAGGCCTCTCAATACTTTCGATGCACCTCATTTTTATACACCGACGGCGAAACGCCGATCTTTTTCTTGAACTGCTGGGAGAAGAGAAATGGGCTGCTGTAGTTCATCTTCTGGCTGATTTCCGTCACGGTCATGTCGGTCGAGCGCAAAAGCTTCGCCGCTCTGTTCATACGCAGCGTATTGTAATACTGCATGGGCGTCGCGGTCAGCGCCTGCTTAAAAATCCGAATCGTATGATAGGTTGAAACGCCGAGGTGCCGCGCAATGGCATCCAGATCCATATTGTTGTCGAGATTCTCCTTCATAAAGCCGATCGCCTTCTGGACATACTGATTGCTGGTCGAGACGGTGTCCGAATGCATTTCAAGAATGTTCAGCAAAGCCAGCTCCAGAAGGCAGCAGGCCTTGTGAATATCAATCGGGCTGTAGCCGCGCTCCAGCCGCAGGAGGATGCTGTTCAGCTCCTCCGCAAGGCTGCCATAATTCGGGAGATTGAAAACATAGTCCATACCGTATTTTTTAAGGAGCTGTACATATTGCGGTATTCCGTCGCCATGAAAATGCACCCAGAGGATCGTCCACAGATTCTCCCCCAGAGAGCCGTAGCTATGCGGCACATCCGGCTCGAGAAAGGCCACGTCTCGCCGTCCGATCGTATAATCCTTATCCTTATATTTCACATACCCCGATCCGTTCAGACAAAGCAGCAAAACCGCGTCCTTTCAATCCACGCGGTCGATGTAGTGGTTGGTCGGCTCCTGATAATAGCCGATGCGGGTGATGGTGAAATGATTATGGTAGGAGAGGGACTGCAGCGTCTGCTCCGGCAGTATTACATTGATCTTTTTTCCATACGGCACACTCCCGATTTCGGGATATTGTATACACAGTATACTTTCTTTTTCCATAATTTTCAATTATTTGTATGTATTTGAAAATATATCATATTGATTACACCGCTTTGCGTATGATATTCTTCCTTACAGAAGGCATACCCGTCAAATTTTTACAGCATAGATTTGGAGGGAATTTTCATGAAATCAAGTTTATCAAAGCCAAAATCGGTCAGCGCAAGGAAAAGGAGGACGAAAGCCGGCTGGTGCAAAGCCGTCCTCTCGGCCATTATGTCAATTTTTATGGTTTTGCTTTCCATGCCGACCTATCTTGCCGCGCAGCCGGCGTCGGACGGCGCCTCCAGCGCGGATGACGCCCTGATCCTGAAAACCGTGCAAAAGGCCGATTCTGTTCTATCCTACTTTGATAACAGCATCGGCGAGGGCGAGTATAAGGTAAGCCAGGCGTAATATGACGCCTTAAAAACCGAGAGTGAGGCTCTGCGCGCGCTGCTCGGCACAAAGGATTCAAAGGCCGTGGCCGACAGGGTCGCCGCGGTGGAAGCGCAGATCCTCCGCCTCTTTGGCGGAAATCAGGAGGAAGGAGGGCGCATTGTGCCGGTGCCGAAAGAGAAAATAAAAATCTCCGCGAACGATTTTCAGCCCGACTGCCCGCCGGAAAACGCCATCGACGGAAAGACAAACAGCTTGTGGCACACCAGCTGGTCTCCGGAGGATACCCCCTTCCCCCACATCCTGACCATCGAGCTGGATAAAATCCGGGTTCTGAGCGACATCTCCATCCTGCCGCGGCAGGACGCCGACTCAGAGAGGATCACCTCGGGAGAAATTTACGTCGGCGAAACGGCGGAGGATTTGAAGCAGATCGCCGCCATCACCGACAGCGGCAATCGGGAGGCCGTGGTGATTGATCTGGGTCGTACCGCGGTGAAGTATATTGAAATCCGCTCGCTGAGCACAACGAGCGTCAATACCGCGATCGCCGAAATCGGTATCAATGCTTTTGAAAGTGGCGTCATCGACCTCGAAAAGGGCGCCATGCAGATCACAGCCAACACCTATAATCCCAGCTATCCGCCCGAAAACGCCATCGACGGAGACACCTCCACCTTCTGGCACAGCGAGTGGCAGCAGGAGGTAACCCCCTTCCCGCACATTTAACCATCACGTTGAGCAAGACGATGACGCTGCACGACATCTCCATTCTGCCGCGGCAGGACGCCAATGCGGGGAAAATCACATCCGGGCAGATTTACGCCGGTGACACGTTGGATGAGATGCGGCTGGTCACGGATTTTACCGGCGACACAACGCAGAACGCTTCCATCATCGACCTTGCGTACACCCGCGCGAAGTACATACAGATTTACTCTCTTGCGACCTCCGGCACCAACAGCACCATTTCGGAGGTAGACATCACCACCTTTGACCGCAGCATGGTCGACGCGTTCTCAAGCTATGATTACGCAAGCGACCTCATCCGCAAGGCGGTCGTCGGCACGGAGATCGGCAGCTTCTCCGCCGAAACGGTTGCGGCTTTCACAGCGGAGGTCGAACAATTTTACACAAAATTAGGGCGTGACAATATGCTTCCCGAAGATTACTCCAACATCAAAAATGAAATAGACGCCGCCAGCACTGCCTTCCTTTCCAAGGCCAAGGCTTACAGCAAAGAGGATCTGGCGGCCTTTATACAGTCGCTGACCGCCGCGGCCGATAAGCTGGACATCGCCGCGGACAAGGCAAGCGCCGCCTCCCTGCTGGAGGAGGCAAACCGCGTGTATGCCGACGCGGCCGCCTCCAAATCCGAGATCCACAAAACCTGCATGCGGATTTCGAATTTTATAAAGGCGATCGGCGCCGCAGAAAGCGGTTCCTGCGACCTGTCGTGAGAGTGGAACGTCAGCCTCAGCAGCTACAGCAGCGATGTGACGCCGTCCGACAGAGTACGCCTACCCGGCACGCTGGATACCAACAAGCTCGGCACCTTCAACCCCGCCAACGATATCCAGAGGCTGAGCCGGTACTACAAATATACCGGGCCGGCCACCTATCAAAAGGAGCTGTACATCAGCGATGTCTGGGCCGGCCGGCGGCTGGAGCTCTTTATGGAGCAGACCCGCGTCACCCGCGTATGGGTCAACGGAACGGAAGTTTCCCCCTCTACGCAGTCGAACCTTCTTCCCGCGTCACAGAGCTATGATCTTTCGGAAAATCTGCAGTACGGCCAGTACAACCGGATTGCGATCGAGGTAGATAACTCCTACCCTGGGATGCCGTCCAATCCCATTGTGAATTCGCACATGGCGACCGACGAAACGCAGACCAACTGGAACGGTATTCTCGGCCGCTTCGAGCTTCAGATTCAGGAGGCCGTTTTCATCCGCGACCTCCGCGTTTATCCCAACGCGGATCTGAAAACCGTCCTGGTTGAGGCCGACCTCCAGAACCGGTCGGGCGCCGCCTACTCCGGGAATCTGACCCTGTGCTGCGCCGACGGGGAGGAGAGAACCCTCCCGGCAGAGCTTGCCGCCGGAGAGGCAAAGACCGTCTCCCTGTCCGATTACGCCATGCCCGAGGATGTAAAACTGTGGAGCGAGTTTGAAACCCCGCTTTATCAGATGACCGCCCGGCTGGACAACGGCGCCTCCCGCGAGGCGGAGTTCGGCATGCGGGTGTTCACCAACGGCAACGGCAGCTTCGCGATCAACGGCAACAAGGTGTTTTTAAGGGGAGAGGCCAACTGCGCCGTATTCCCCCTGACCGGATACGCCCCCATGGACACGGCCGAGTGGGAGAAGCTGTTTGGCACCTACAAGGCCTACGGCATCGACGCGGTGCGCTTCCACAGCTGGTGCCCCCCCGCACGCCGCATTTGCCGCCGCGGATAAGCTGGGACTCTATCTGCAGCCCGAGCTGTCCTGCTGGGACAATCCCATGCTGAGCGACGACGTGCGCAGAGCGTATTATACAAAAGAGGCCTTCGCAATCATCAAGGAATTTGCAAACCTCCCCTCCTTTGTCATGCTCTCCTTCGGAAATGAGCTGACCTACAGCGGCGACGACTACACCGTTTACGGCGACAAGCTGGTCGCCGATCTGAAGGCTGACGACCCGACGAGGCTGTACGCCCCCGGCTCCAACATCGCCTACGGCGGCGCCACCCCCTCCCCCAACGCGGATTTCTTCACGGCGCAGCAGCTGGGAGACGCCCATTTCAGAAGGCTCCTACGGCGGGCTGGGCGGCTTTGTCAATCAGAATCATCCTTCCACCACCGTGAATTACGATTCGGTCATCAGCCAGCTGTCCGTATACGGCGTCCCGGCCTTCGGCTTTGAGGTCGGCCAGTATCAGGTTTTCCCGGACATTCTGACCGAGACCGAGCGTTATACCGGCGTGCTGGACGCGAGAAACTTCAAGCAGATTGCCGAAAAGGCAAAGGAGAAGGGCCTCACCGACGAGGACGTGCAAAAGGCGATCGAAGCCTCTGGCATGCTGTCGAGGCTGGGATACAAGGCGGAAATCGAGGCCGCGCTGCGCACCTCTGGGATGAGCGGAATCTCCCTGCTGGGGATTCAGAACTTCAGCGGACAGGGCACGGCTCTGGTCGGCATGATGAACGCCTTCGGCGAGTCGAAGCCGTATGACTTTGCAGACCCGGATGCCTTCTCCGACTTTTTCAGCCCGGTTGTCCCCCTGCTGAAGGCCTCCAAATTCTGCTTCACCAACGCGGAAAAGCTGACCGGCGAGCTGCTGCTCTCCAACTACTCCGCGAGCGCCTTCAAGGGTGAGGTCGGCTACAAGCTGTCCTACAAGGACGGAACCGTCTTTGCCGAAGGAAAAACCAAATCCACCCAGTTTGCACAAGGGTCGCTGACCAGCGCGGGCGAAATTTCCATTCCGCTGGACAAAATCACAAGCGAGGCTCAGCTGACCCTCGAGATCTTCTGTGAAAACGGACACAACAGCTACAACATCTGGGTCTATCCGGCGGATAAGCAGGTCGCGGACGGCGACGTGTATGTGGCGGAGTACCTGGACGACACGGCTATGGAGATTCTTTCGGCCGGCGGCAAGGTTTTCCTCAGCCCCAAGGCCAACGCGAACGCGCTCCCGCAGAGCAGAGAGGGTCGCTTCTCCACCGCCTTCTGGTCCACATACGACCAAAATCAGCCCGGAACCATGGGACTTCTTCTGGATTCGGAGCACCCCCTCTTCGCAAGCTTCCCGACGGAATACTACTCCGACTATCAGTGGTGAGCCATGGCGAAGCTGGGCCGCCCGATGAATCTGGACAGCATAACCGATGCGAACGGCAGCAAAATCGAGCCGCTGATTAAAGTTCTGGACGGCTTTGAGAAGATGGAGAATCTGAGCCTCTTATACGAAGCGAAGGTTGGCAAGGGCTCCCTCGTCGTCTCCTCCATGGGACTGGAGCAGCTCAAGACCGAGTATCCGGAGGCCATGGCGCTGCGGAAGGCGATTATCAGCTACATGCAGTCGGACGCCTTCAAACCGACCTTCGAGCTGTCGGCCGAGACCGTCAACGAGCAGGTCATCAACATTTCCGGCGATAACAAAAACAACCTGGCTTACGGAAAGCCGGTAACCGTCAGCAACGAGATGAGCGCGCCGCCGACCTGGAGCAAAGACAATCTGACCGACGGCATCGTCATCGGCGACGGCGGCTGGATCACCGAGATTATCCATGACGCGAATCTGAGCAGCCAGCCGGTCTGGGTTGAAATCGACCTTGGGAAGGACACCGCCTTCGACCTGATCAAGCTTTATCAGAGAAACGCCCTGTCCGACGACGGCGTTTCGGCCGCCGGCTTCCCGAAGAACTATGACATTCAGATCAAGGCCGACGGGGAAATCGCCTTTACAACCGTAAAGAGCATGACCGGCTCTACCACCACGCCCAACACCCCGGTGGAGATTTCTCTGGGCGCGGCAAGGGTTGCTCGCTATGTGAGAATCAATGTGACCTATCAGGGGGTCAAGCCGGCGGGCGACTGGCCGAGGGTCCAGCTTAACGAGATCATGATCCTGAACACTGCGCAGCCGACAGCCGTGCAGGATGTCATCAATCGGATTAACGCTTTGGGAGAGATCACCTCCCTTGACCAGAAGGCCGAGGTCGAGGCTGCCAGAGCCGCCTACGACGCGCTGTCCGAGGCGGAAAAGAAGCTGGTAACCAACTATAAACTGCTGACCGACGCCGAGCAGAAGCTTCTTGATCTGGCTGTCCGGCGCGGAGATGTGAACGGCGACGGCGCTGTCACCGTCTCCGACGTGGTCGAGCTGCGTAAGCTGATCGTCGCCGGCAGCTGGAGTGACCGCGAGTTTGCGGCCGGCAACCTGGATGATACGGATCAGAAACTGACCGTCTCCGACGTGGTGGCGCTGCGCGCTTTGATCGTCGCCGGAGCGTAAAGGCAAGCCCCTGCAAAAAGGGTGGGCGCCCATACACCCGCCAGATTTCAAAAAAAGCCAAAGCCGGAGGAGTCAACCGCTCCTCCGGCTTTGCTTTTTGCCGCCCCCAACGCAAACCGCCCCCGGGAGAGTCCGATCCGCTCCCCGGGGGCGGTGATTTTCTGCCGCTGCTTTCCCCTAAGGCTGACAGAAGGCAAACCTTGCCATCCGTCGCTTTAAGGCCGAAGGCGCTTTTGCCGCAGCGTAAAGAAAAATGCAGGCCGCGAAAAGCGGAAAGACGATCAGCGGCCAAAGAGTGCCAAAAAAACAAAGCCTCCTCGAAAAAACGCCCTCTCCCTCCGGCAGCAAAGGCGGCGCCAAAAGTCTCCCTTCAGGCGAGGTTTTCCTCCTTCTCGAAAAAAAGAGGAGGCCTTGAGGCCTTTTAACAGAACCGTTTTTCATTACGCAAAAACCGGGATAACACCGCCATAGAAAGCGGTATTATCCCGGTTAAAGCCAAGCTGCTTCGGTTTTAAAAACATTCCCTGTGCCGGCCATACCGGACGACCGGACGGCCGGATAAACGGACGAGCCGAAGCACAAAAACCTCCGACAGGGCGAAAATCACCCTTTGTCCTTCATCATGGCGCGCATGGCGTTCAGCACCGCAAGCACCATAACGCCCACGTCGCCGAAAACGGCAACCCACATGTTTGCAATTCCCAGCGCGCTGAGCAGAAGGATAATCACCTTCACGCCCAGTGCAAACCAGATGTTCTGCCTTGCAATGCGCATGGTTTTGCGGCAGATCCGAATGGCAAGCGGCAGCTTGGACAGCTGATCGTCCATCAGGACGATGTCAGCCGATTCAATCGCGGCGTCGCTGCCCAGCGCGCCCATCGCCACACCGACGTCCGCGCGGGAGAGAACCGGCGCGTCGTTGATTCCGTCTCCGACAAAGGCCAGCTTGCAGTCGTCGTTCAGCAGGCGCTCCACTCGCTCCACCTTCTGCGCGGGGAGGAGTCCGGCGTGCACCTCATCTACACCCACCGTGCGGCCGACCGACTCTGCAACCCGCTCCATATCGCCGGTCAGCATAACCGTCTTTTTGATGCCCAGCTTTTTCAGCTCGGCAATCGCCTCTGCCGCATCTGGCTTCACCGCGTCATTGATGACGATGTGGCCGAGATATACATTCTCCTGCGCCAGATGTATGACCGTGCCGGGCAGATGACATTCATGCCATTTGGCCCCGGCCTTCTCCATAAGAGCGCCGTTGCCGACATAGAAAATCTTTCCGTCCACCTCGGCCCGCAGACCCATGCCGGCAATCTCGGTCACCTCGCCGATCCGTTCCTTGTCAATATGCCCCTTGTGCGCGGCCACAATCGACTCGGCCACGGGGTGGCTGGAATAGCTTTCCGCGGCGGCGGCGATGTCCAGCAGCACGTCCTCAGACACCGAGGACGGATGAATGGCGTTTACCGCAAAGCTACCCTTGGTCAGCGTGCCGGTCTTGTCAAACACGACCGTATCCACGCCCGACAGCGCCTCCAGATAATTAGAGCCTTTGATCAGCACACCGGCACGCGAGGCGCCGCCAATGCCCCCAAAGAAGGAGAGCGGCACAGAGACCACCAGTGCGCAAGGGCAGGAAACCACAAGGAAAATCAAAGCCCGGTTGATCCACACACTCCACGCCTGCGCAAAGAAAAGCGGCGGCACCAGCGCCAGCAGAACAGCGCTCACCACAACGCAAGGGGTGTACCACTGCGCAAAGCGCGTGATGAAATTCTCGACTCGCGCCTTTTTCTCGGAGGCGTTTTGCACCAGCTCCAGTATCTTGGCTACCGTGCTCTCGGCATAGACGCTGGTTGTGCGAACCTGAATAACGCCCGAAAGGTTGATCGACCCGCTGATTACCCGATCCCCCACGCTGCAGTCGACCGGCAGACTCTCGCCGGTGAGCGCCGCGGTATTCACGGTGGTAGAGCCGTCGATAATCTCGCCGTCCAGCGGAATTTTCTCTCCCGGACGGACCAGAATCGTCTCCCCCAGCTGCACCTCTTCGGGGGAGACCTTCTCCTTCTCCTCCCCGCGCAGCACAACTGCATAGTCCGGCCGGATGTCCATCAGGGCCGCGATCGACTTGCGGCTTTTCCCGACGGCAAGGCTCTGGAACAGCTCTCCTACCTGATAAAAGATCATGACGGCCGCCGCCTCCGGATAATCTCCAATCGCAAAGGCGCCCACCGTAGCAATGGTCATCAGGAATTTCTCATCAAAAATCTGTCCGTGCAGAATGTTCCGTATAGCCGACCAGAGGACGTCATACCCGATCACAAGATACGGAACCGCAAAAACGATCAAGCGCCAGAGGCCGCTTACCGGAAGCGCCCAGGCGACAAGGCACAGAATTGCGGAAAGCGCAATTCGGATTAAAATCTTTTTCTGTTTTCTGCTCATGACCCTTTACAGCACGACGTGGCAGTCGGGCTCCACCTTTCTTATGGTTTTGACAGCCTTTTTTAAAACCTCGTCAAAAACGGCGTCATCCGCCTCCAGAGTCATTTTCTGTCCGATAAAGTTGACCGAAACCGCACTCACTCCATCAATTTTCGCGATGGCATTCTCCATCTTTGCAGCGCAGTTGGCGCAATCCAAATCCTCCAGCATATAGGTTTTTTTCATCGTAATGACCGCCTTTCAGTAAAATATATTCTTTGTTGATCTCCTCCGGAGGCTCTATCCTGTCGCCGCCGGAGGAAAATGGTTAACCGCGTTCGTTCCTCGCTTCAATCAAATGCTCAAACCCCTGTGCCACAATGGTTCGGACGTGATCGTCGGAGAGATAGTAGTAGATGGTCTTCCCCTCCCTGCGGTTGCCGACCAGGTTTGCATCCTTCAGCGTTTTCAGCTGATGCGAGATGGCCGACTGCGTCATCCCGAGAAGCTCGGCAATTGCACACACGCACATCTCCGATTCAAAAAGCGAGTAGAGAATCTTCATCCGCGTCGTATCGCCAAACAGCTTGAACAAATCCGAAAGATCGCAAAGCAGCTCGTCGGTCGGCAGCTCGTTGCGCACGGCGTCCAAAATGACTTCATGGTTGTGCGCCATCATCTGCACCTCCATTCATATGTTTCTTTATTCATATGATAGCGCGCTCATATATAAATATCAAGAGGTTTCCGCATATTTTTTTAAATTTTTTTCATGCTGCTCCGTGCCGGCGGAGGTTCCGGTCACCGCCGGGATTTCTCCGAACCAAAAGAGGCTGCAAGACCCCCGCTTCCCATGCGGCGCCCGGCAGATGCACCGCGCGCCGGAAAGCGCTCGCCCGACAAGCCTCTCCCCTTCGGCGAAATCTCCGGCAGATTTTCCCCTCTGCGGCAAATACGCCCGATATAAAGCAAACGTCCCGGAACGATTGTCCCGGGACGTTTTATACCGATTTACTTACTTAATGCTGTTTTCGTAGGACTCGATCATCTTCTTGACCATCTGTCCGCCGATAGAGCCGGCCTGCTTCGAGGTCAGGTCTCCGTTATAGCCCTGCTTGAGGTTCACGCCAACTTCGCTGGCAGCCTCCATCTTAAAACGGTTCAGCGCCTCGCGAGCCTCCGGAACGACATTTTTAGAAGCCATTGTCTTTTACACTCCTTATCTTTAAATTTTATTATTTCTTGCGTCTGCAAAATTATTGTTTACCCGTGCGGGACGATTATCAGGGTTAATTTCTGTCAAAAAATTTTCGCAACTTTTGGCTGTGCGGCGAAAGGCTTTCGCTTTGTCAGTCTGCCATAAATTTTTCTGCCGTCGGGGTGCTGTTTTTTGGCGGAGATTTTTTGCTTTTTCATATTTCATTTTGAGCCGTTTTCCGATATAATATTCTTGTATTTTTTATTGCTTCTTATTGCTTCGCAATAAAAAATATGATTAAATGCCGAATTCCTCGCCCTGCTCCGCATGGCAACCGGAATTTATGGCGAAAAAAATATCCGCCGCTGTCGGCTGCCGGTTATTCTTCTTCGATTTGACGGATATTTTTCATTTTAAAGTAAAGGACTGAAATTGATGGGCGGAATTTTTGGCGTCGTTTCTAAAGAGGATTGTGTGCTGGATCTGTTTTTCGGCACCGATTACCACTCCCACCTCGGCACCAAGCGGGGCGGAATGGCCGTGTATGGAGAAAGCGGCTTCAACCGCGCCATACATAATATCGAGAACTCCCCTTTTCGCACCAAATTCGAGCGGGATGTAGAGGAGCTCCACGGCAAAATGGGCATCGGCTGCATCTCGGATACCGAGCCGCAGCCTCTGCTGGTGCAGTCGCCGCTCGGCAGCTTCGCCATCACGACGGTCGGCCGCATCAATAATATGGAGGAGATCATCCGCACCGCCTTCGGCAGCAATCGGATGCATTTTCTGGAGATGAGCGGCGGCTTCATCAACCCGACCGAGCTTGTGGCCGCCCTGATCGTGCAGAAATCCAGCATCACAGAGGGCATTCAGTACGCGCAGGAAATGATCGAAGGCTCGATGACCCTGATGATTATGACCGCCGACGGCATATACGCCGCCCGGGACAAGCTGGGACGAACGCCGCTTGTCCTCGGCCGGAAGGAGGGGGCTTACTGCGCCTCCTTTGAAAGCTTCGCTTACTTCAATCTGGGGTACAGCGATTACCGCGAGCTCGGCCCGGGCGAAATCGTATTTTTCACCGCCGACGGAGTAGAGACCCTCTCCCCCCCGCGGAAGAAAATGAAAATCTGCGCTTTTCTCTGGGTTTATTACGGCTATCCGACCTCAACCTACGAGGGGGTCAATGTGGAGGAGATGCGGTATCAATGCGGCCGCGTGCTGGCCGAACGGGATGACGCGGTTCCCGACCTTGTTGCCGGCGTTCCCGACTCGGGCATTGCGCACGCCATCGGCTACGCCAACCAGTCGGGCTATCCCTTTGCCCGGCCGTTCATCAAATACACGCCGACCTGGTCGCGCTCCTTCATCCCGACCACCCAAAGCCAGCGGAATCTGGTCGCCCACATGAAGCTGATCCCGGTCGACGCCCTGATCCGGGATAAGAAGCTTCTGCTGATCGACGACTCCATCGTGCGGGGCACCCAGCTGCGGGAAACGACCGAGTTTTTGTACCAGAGCGGCGCGAAAGAGGTGCACATCCGCCCGGCCTGTCCCCCGCTTCTGTACGGCTGCAAATACCTGAATTTCTCCCGCTCCAATTCCGAGCTGGATCTCATCACCCGCCGGATCATCGAGCAGCGGGAGGGGGGAAACGTCTCCCCCGAGACGCTGGCCGAGTACGCCGACCCCGACAGCCCGAAGTATAAAGAGATGGTGGAGGAAATCTGCCGGCAGCTGGACTTTACCTCTCTGCGATTCCACCGGCTGGACGATCTGATCCGCTCGATCGGCATTGATCCGGAGATGGTCTGCACCTACTGCTGGAGCGGGAAGGAATAATCGCGCAAGCTCCCGCCTGCCGCCTTTTTTGCGGCCGCGCACAGTTTTCCATTAGCCAAAGGGCAGAAGGCCGACCGCGTTTTCCCCTTTCCCCGGCAGAAAAGAAACTGCCGACCGGCCTTTTTTAAAAAAATACTATTCCGAAAATATCAAAAAACGCAGTCTCGTTTTTTAAAAGCGAGGCTGCGTTTTTTGGCGTTACTTTCACTGCCGCAGAAAAAATGCGGGTATCGGGAGTGCCGGGTTCGTCGCCCCATTTTTAAAACCGCCGGGAGGGCATACTTCCCTCCCCCGCCGCATATAGTTTACCGTTACCAAACAAACTGGGAGGGATACGGGTGAAAGGGGCGACCAACGAACGCGCCTGCGAGCTGGGCGCGTATATCAAGGAACATAAGGCGACCGTGCGGGCGGCGGCAAAACAGTTTCACATCAGCAAATCGACCGTGCATAAGGATGTCGCCGAACGACTGAAGCTCTGCAATCCGCAGCTGTACAGAGAGGTGCGGGAGGTTCTTGAAACCAACAAAAAAGAGCGGCACATCCGTGGCGGACTGGCAACCAGAAAAAAATACAAAGGAATCTGAACCTTGCGGCAGCCAAAACTCTGTACGGCGGCAGCAGCCGCCGTACAGAGAAGCCGCTCCCCCAAAAAGGGGAAAAAGAGGCCGCCTCCCCCGACGTCGCTTTTTAAGAAAAATCCGCCGGGAGCGATCAAAAATTTATTAGTATATTTTGTCCACGACCTTCATAGTATGCATTAGAAATGAACCGAGGAGAGAAGCAGAATGGAATTGAATATCTTGGAACAGGGGCTTGCCACAAATCGGACAATCTTTGAACAATCGCTTGAGCAGCCGATCGACACCGAGTTCACCCTCCCGGACTACTATCCGGAGGTGGAACGCATCCTCAAATGCAGAGTGGTGCCGCGGCTCTCCTCCAAAGCGCTGAACGGCGGGACGCTGGTCATCGACGGGACGGCGGCGATCACGCTGATCTACGCCTCGGCCGAGGGGGAGATTTCCGGCTTTGATTATCAGCTGCCCTTCAGCAAAACCGTGGATTCCGCCTGTGCGCAGGCGGAGCCGTCGGACGGCCTGTTTGTCTTTTGCAGCGTGATGCTCGACTACGCGACCTGTCGCGCCGTGACCCCGCGCCGGATCAGCGTCCGCGGCTCGGTCGTGATGAGGCCGAAGGTCGTCTGCCGCAAGACGATGGAGATTATCGCCGACATCGACAACGACTGCGTCCAGACGAAAAAGAAAGAAACCCGGGCGACCGTGCCCGTCTCGGTAACCGAGAAGCAGTTCTCCCTGGAGGAGGAGATGGAGATTCCGCAGGGCAAGCCGACCGCCCTCAGTGTGATCCGGTCGTCGGCCGCCGCCATCGTGACCGAGTGCAAAATCATCAGCAACAAGGCGGTCGTCAAGGGGCGGCTCTGCATCGACGCCCTCTACCGGACCGAGGCGGGCTGCGACTGCTTTAAAAACGAGATTCCCTTCAACCAGATCGTCGATGTTTTCGGCATTGATGAGGACTGCACCGCCACCGCCAAGGCCGAGGTCTGCGCCTTTGACCTGCGCACCAAAACCGGCATGAGCGGCGAGGCGAGAACCTTTGTGGCCGACGCGCGGATCAACCTCTGCATCGAGGCCTTCTGCGAGCGGGATGTGTCGCTGGTCTGCGACGCCTTCTCCACCCGTTTTGGGGAGAATATCAGCCGAAGCGACGTCGCGCTCGAACGCTTTGTGCAGGGGGCGGACGAAACCTTCCTCTGCAAAAAGACCGTCGAGTTCCCCGACGGCACCTTCAGCGCGCTCACCGACGTCTGGTGCGACGCGGGCGGCGGGGCCGTGCGAACCGAGGGGGAGACGGTCATCATCTCCGGCGAGATCGGCGTCTGTGTCCTGGGCAGAGACACGCAGGGCGGCGCGGTTTTCTATGAGCGGCCGGCCCCCTTCGAATACCGGCTGCGGCTGGACAGAGCCGTCGAGAATCCGCACTGTACGCCGCAGGTGCAGATCAGCGGCCTGGACTATGAGCTGAGTGGAAGCAGCCGGGTCGAGATTCGCGCCGAGCTGAAAATCACGGCCGCCGTAACCGAAACCTTCACCGCCTCGGCCCTGTCGGAATTCAGTCTGGATGAAGAGCACCCGAAAAACCGCGGAGACGCGGCGCTGGTCATCTACTTCGCCGACTCGGGAGAAAAGCTGTGGGACATCGCCAAGCGATACAACACCTCCCCGACCGAGATCGCCTCGGTCAACGAGCTGGAAACCGAAACATTGGATAACGGCAGAATGCTGCTCATTCCGCGCGTGTGAGAAGGGAGAGGAAAGCCATGGAAACCGGAAACATTTACAAAGACATCGCCGAGCGAACCGGCGGCGATATTTATATCGGGGTGGTGGGCCCCGTCCGCACCGGAAAATCCACCTTTATCAAGCGGTTCATGGATACGCTGGTGCTGCCCAATATTGATGGGGACTATATGCGGGGACGCGCCATCGACGAGCTGCCGCAGTCCTCCTCCGGGCGGACGATCATGACCACCGAGCCGAAATTCATTCCCGAAAACGCGGTGGAGGTCAGCCTGCCGGGCAACGCCTCCTTCCGCGTGCGGATGATCGACTGCGTAGGCTATATTGTGCCGAGCTCCCTCGGCTATATCGAGGGAGACACGCCGCGGATGGTGATGACCCCCTGGTTTGACGAGCCGGTGCCCTTCAACATGGCGGCCGAAATCGGTACGCGCAAGGTCATCACCGAGCATTCGACCATCGGGCTGGTCGTAACGACCGACGGCAGCATCAGCGACATCCCGCGGGAGGAGTATGAGGAGGCCGAGGATCGCGTCATCGAGGAGTTGAAGGGAATCAACAAGCCCTTCATCGTGCTGCTCAACTGCATGTATCCCGAGTCCTCTCACGCGCTCGAGCTGAGCCAGCGCCTCACCGAAAAATACGGCGTCCCGGTCGAGCCGGTCAACTGCATGGAGCTGAACGAGGACGACATCCGCGGCATTATCGCAAAAATTCTCTTTGAGTTCCCCATCCGGGAAATCGAGGTCGGCCTCCCCCGCTGGATCACCACCCTCTCCCCCGAGAACGAGGTGCGCCGCGAGCTGTACGACACGCTGCGGCAGTCAGCCGGAAGCGTCCGGCACATCCGCGACGTATCGAACGTGGTCTCCGCGCTGGGGGACTGCCGCTTCACCGAGTACTCATCGGCCGAAAAAATCGACCTCGGCCGCGGCAGCGTCCGGATCGGAGTCAACGTCGAGCGCCGGCTTTTCTACAGCATCCTGTCGGACAGCACCGGCCTCTCGATCGGCGGGGACGAGGAGCTGATGGAGGTCATGGCCGAGCTGGCGGACATCCGAAAGAAATACATGCGGGTCAAAAACGCCCTCGACGAGGTGGAGGCCACCGGCTACGGCATCGTCATGCCGGAGATCACCGAGCTGCATCTTGACGAGCCGGAGATCATGAAGCAGGGCGGCCGATACGGCGTGCGGCTGCGCGCCAGCGCGCCCTCCATCCACATGCTGCGCGCTGACATCACAACCGAGGTCTCCCCCATCGTGGGCAGCGAAAAGCAGAGCGAGGATCTGGTGCTCTATCTCCTCAAGGAGTTTGAGGAGGATCCGGTCAAAATCTGGGATTCCAATATATTCGGAAAATCCCTGCACGAGCTGGTCAATGAGGGGCTGCACACCAAGCTTTCCCGCATGCCGGCCGACGCCCGCATGCGCCTGCAGGAGACCATCGAGCGGGTCATCAACGAGGGCTGCAGCGGCCTGATCTGCATTATTTTGTAAGCCTCGGCCGCGCCCCTTCTTTTCTCACAAATCCCATTTTCCCCGGCCGTTTGCAAATTGAAGTAACCCCAAAAAGTTAGACAAAAATAAGAATAAAAATTGTTCAAGCTACCGAAAGGG
>UQRS01000044.1 GCA_900543525.1 uncultured Oscillospiraceae bacterium | reverse complement strand
GGTGCTTCCGCGGCATGAGCGCAAAGGTAAGACATTGCAGTAAGCGGGATAGAGACAGCAACCACAAAAGCACCCCGCTCCCACAACCCGGACGCAAAGATTTTATCCTTGCAGTAAATTGGACAGCACCTCTTTGCTTCTTCCCCCCCAAAATACAAAAAGGCCTGCCGAATTTTTCGACAGGCCTTTTGCGGCTTTATTTGCACTGTAAGCCGGAGGGAGAATATCCTCCCGCAAAGGTAAGCGGAGCCGGAGCAACTCCCGCCTTATCCGGCGACAATCAGGGCGCGCAGCGCCACCACGTCGGAGACGGTCAGCAGATCATCGGTGCCGTCGAGGTTTCCGGCCGCAAGCTCGCGGCCGCTCCACGTGCCGCGCACGATCAGCTGCCGCAGCGCCACCACGTCGGAGACGGTCACTGCCTCATCACCATTCACATCACCGGGGAGAATCGGCCGTTCACCCGAAATTTCGATCGCAGTATCGGCCGACGCTCTGGACGTTTCGGTCGCGGCATAGCGAACGTAGTAAACGCCCGGCCGCAGCCCGGTCAGCTCGCCGTCGGGGCAGGGGATATATGCCTCTTCCCCTTCTGCCCGATACTCCATGGCGGAGGTCACGCCGGTGATCCGGCCGTCAGAGGCCTCCGGACTGCTGGCCGAGATACCCTCCAGCCCTTCCGGCGCAGCCAGGCGGAAGGGAGCGAAAACAAGCTCTTCCGAAACGCCGATCTGGGTGTCGCCGTTCAGCGCCACCACCCTGACATAATAGGTCGCGGTATCATCCGGGACGCTGATCGCTGTTGTGCCGGCCGCGCCTCCGGTAAAGCTGTTGTAGTAGTGGTCATACACCTCGTTTGTATAAACGCCCGGCTCGGTGCCGTACATAACCTTGTAGCTGGCGGCGGCCGTGAGATTTTCATACCGCACCTGCACAAGGCCGCTGTACCGCCTTCCGGAGATCTGGAACTCTGCGCCCGAGAAGGCCTTGTTCAGCTGGCTCTGGTCGTCGGCTGTCATGGCGCGGACGGTGAAGTCGTCGGCGGTGAAGGGCTCCTCATACGAGCGGACGCCGACCGTGCCGGCCGAAAAACGCGTGTCGTTCATGCAGTAGACCATTTTGTTATCCACAAAGAAAGCCATCCGGCTTCCGGCGACGATCACCTTGAGGGTGTATTCTTTTCCATAGGAAAGGCCGCACTCAATATCCCGGATGGAGTGCCAGCCGCCGTCTGCATACCCCACCATGGCTTTGGATTGGGTGATCCCGAAGTAGTAGCCGTTGTAGGCGTCGGGACCGCTTTTTGCATTGGTGGTGCGGAAGATGATGCCGGCGTTGTTGAACTCCTTATACTGGGTGAGCTGGATTTTGGCCTCTACCGTATAGTCGTTCCAGCTTTCGCCGTTTTTGAGGATGGCTTTGACATCGCCGTCCTCTCCGACGCGCAGCTTGCCGTCGGTCACATTGATCTTGGCGGTCGCGCCGATCTTCTGCCAGAGGGCGTCGCTGGCGGTCGCGTCGGAGAAGTCGTCTGTGATCGGTGCTTCGGGTGCGATGACATTTTCGCTGCCGGAGGTGCCGACTGCCTCTACCGTGACCTGCTGCTCCTCGCTGACGACCGTTTTCCCGTCGAGGGTGGCCTCCAGCACGAAGTAGTAGGTTCCGCTCTGCAGCCCGGTAACGGTAGCCGTGCTGCCGTGGAAGCCGGAGGCGGTCATGGTGTATTTCCCGCTTTCGGTGCCGTAGCGGATGGCGTACTGCGCCGTCTGCCGGTCGATGTTGCCGGTGACCGAGAAGCTGCCGCTCCCGGCCTTTACCGAAGAGACGGAGATCTTGTTCAGCGCACTGATGGGGGTCACGGTGACCGAAAGCACCTCTACATCGTCGTTGCCGACAAAGCGGATGTTGTTGATGTGATTCTCATTAAACTGAAGGCTGCTGTTGGAGATCATGCCCTTCAGGTCGGAGATGCGCGTGACTTCGCCGGAATCGGAGAAGGTCTGGGCAGTTATCTCACGGCCGTTGAGCAGGAAACGGAGGCGGCCGGAGCCTTTGTAGCGGATGGTGAGAAAATACTCCTCCGCCTTTGGCACGGTGATGTTTTTGAATTCCTGCGTCCGAATCCCGTCGCGGACGGTCTCGGTCTTATCGCCGAAGGTCAGAATAGAGGAATCTCCCTCGACCGCGATGCGGGGGAACTGCGTAATCCGCAGTTTGGTGCAGGCAAAGGGAACCAGTTCAATGTCCTCCACCATGCTTTCGTCATAGGCGATCTCGCCATAGGGAACCTGTCCGACCAGGTTGCCGTCGAGCTGCCAGTCGGGCAGAATCTGCCCCTTTGCCTTCAGGACGACGGGGGCGGTGCCGGTGCCAAAGGGCTGGGTGGTTACCTCGCTTTGCACAACCTCGAAGGAGGCGGCCGGGTCATCCTTGTTCACGATGAGGCCGTAGTTCCACCGGCTGGTGGGATAAACCTCCCGCGCCAGAAGGCCGCCCTTGGTCGCCACATTCATCTGACGGATCTCGGGGTCGGTGTTTTCCACCCACTCGCCCTCGATTTTCAAGGAGTAGATCAGCGGACCGCGCTCGACGGCGACGGCGCTGTTCAGCCAGGAGGAGGTTTTGATCTCCATCGGGAAGCGGATTTCCACCCGATCCCCGGCGGTCCAGGTGTGGTTCAGGGTGAAAAATTCTCCGCTGACGGCGCCGGTCTGCGCGACCCCGTTGACCGAGATTTCGGGTGCTTCGCACCAGGAGGGAACGCGGAGCAGCAGCGGGAAGTCGGCCGTCTCTCCCTCGTAGTTCAGGACGATGGCCTCGTCAAAAGGATAATCGGTATCCTGCGTGAAAACGGCCGTCTTGCCGTCGGCTACTCTGGCCTCGACCCGGTTGGGACCGTAGGCCACCGCCGCCAGGCCGTTATCGCTGGTGGACTTCCACATGTTCTGCACATATTTCGGCCAGCCCATGTGGTTGTTGGGGAAGCAGCATTCAAACCCGCAGGGCGCGCCAAAGGTCAGGTCGTCGCCGTGGTCGGTTGAGAACTCATGGTTTCCGGCGGTGGCCAGCACCTGATTCTGCGAAATGAAGTAGGAGGCGCCGAGATAGTCGGGTGCGTAGGCTGCCGGCAGAGAGTTGTAGGCCAGCCGCTCCAGCCGGTCGGCGATCGAGACCTCTCCCAATGCGTTCAGCGCGATCTCGGTCGAGAGCATACTCTCGACAATGCCGCACAACTCGGTACCGCGGGTCGGCTTGTTGTCCGACGCGCCCTCGTCGGCGTTCGGAAGGTCGTCGATCCGGCCATGGTCGATGCTGATGTTCAGAAGGCCGGTCTCGAAGGCGTTTTTATCGGCCGCCTTGCCCGAGAGGAGGTACCGCATGACCGGGGTTTTCAGCCCCTGCGCCGTGTTGACGACATGCTCTCTTGCAGTGGTGTTTGTAAAGGTGTTTGTCCAATTGGTGGTCTGGCTGAGCAGCAGCTCGGCCAGCTCAAGCAGCCAGGCCGAATCCTCCGGCGCGGCGCTGCTGTAGAGGCGGTTGTAGAGCCAGAGGACGACCTCCACATTATCTCCGCCGCGGGCGATGGCCCAGCTGGAGAGCGGGTTCTGAGGCAGCGCTTTCAGCTGATAGCGGAAATATTTTTCAAGGAAAGGCAGTACCCGCTCGTCCGGGGTGCCGAGGTTTTCGGTCGCTTCATAATAATCCCGGATGGCCATCAGCATGGGCATCCGCGGCCACCAGTCGGTGTTGTTTGCCGGGCCGAAGAAGCCGTCCGAACGCTGAGAATTGATCGACCAGTCGATCCACTTCTGCGCCCGGCTGATCAGCTCGGCGTCCTGCAAGGTGTAGGCCAGCGCGACCAGGCCGCGGACGTAGTAGGGACCCTTCTCCCAGTTTTCGCCCGTGCCGCCCAGCCAGCCGCTGTTCGGACCGTAGTTGTCATAATCCTCCATCGCCGAGGTGATGCCGTTCTTCTGGAGGGTGAGCTGATCCTTCAGCCAACCGGACGGCGTGACCGCGCCGAGGGGGAGGGTAATGAAGCTTTCCTCCTCCAGCCCGGACTGGTTGGAATAATAGTTCTTACTGCCGCTGCGCGTGCCCTCGGCCGATACGGCGAAGGTGCAAGAAAGCGACATGGCCAGCAGTGCGGCGCAGAGGAGCACTGCCACAATCCGCCGGACGATACCTGTTTGCATGTGGATTCCACCTTTCTGATTTTTGCTTTGCAATTTTATGAGAGCGAACGGTAACCCTCCCCAAAAAACGGGTGAAAAACAATAGCGTGTTTCGGCAAATCGCCGAAAAGGGAGATTTGTGCGCCCCGCATTTGTTTTCATGATAAACGATTGAAAAAAAGAATGTAACAGAAAAAACAGTATAAAAAATGAGAAAATCCGACTTTTTCTAACAAACAGCACTCCGGCGGGGAAACTGCCGCAGCCGACGGACGGGGGGGAAGGCTCTTTGCAAACGCAAAAAATGAGCCGGCCGGCGCTGCTTTGCCGGTGGCTCATTTTGCTGATCGGGTTTGCTTTTTTTAATATCCGAGCGGCTGATTGATGAGGATAACCTCCATCTCACAGCTGCCCATCTTTTTCAGATGCACAACCAGCCCGCTGCAAATGCGCTCGGCCGCCGTGCAGTCGTAGCACCGCTCAGCATCGGCGGCGCAGGGCGTCTGCCGCGAGAGGCGCTGCGCGTTTTTGGGCGAGGCGATGTTCCGGGTGCGCCAGACGGCCTCTTTCGCTGAGGAGACCAGCTTGTTGCGCCCGACGACAAAGATGACCTTTTTGTGCCCGTAGAGGGTACTGGAAACCCGGTTGCCGGTGCCGTCGAGGTTGACGATGATTCCATCCTCCGCCAATGCATTGGCAGAGGTCAGGTAAATCTCGGCCGACATGGCCTCCTTCTGAATCTCCTCGGCGGTTTTGCCGGCGGGGACGTCCCAGTGGCTGACCAGCCGGTTGTGGTTTTTTAAGCGGTTGGCCAGCCCCATCTCCTGCAGAGTCATCGACCCGCCAAAGGCCACGCTGACCCCGTCGATCTGCCGGTCGAGGGCGTCGGCCGCCTCCTCTGCTGTTTCAAAGACACGAACGGTGTATCCCTTTTTCTCCAGCGCGGCGGCCGTCTTTTGAAGGTCGCCCGGAAAAGCCTCGTGCAAAGCGGGGACAACCTGCTCTTTGAGATAGCGGATGCTGGTTTGCAGGCTGTCAAAGGGGTCGCCGTCGCAGCGATCCTGCTCTACCGTAAAGCGGCGCACGCCGTAGCTGTACAGCTGCCGGGAGAGTCCGATATAATCCAGGTTGCCCTGTCCGATTTCGCAGAAGGCGCTCTGGTCGTCGACAATTTTTAAATCCTTAAAATGCACCTGATTGTACCGGCCGCGGTATTTTTCCAGAAAATCGGTCGGATTTACGCCGGCTGCCGCCACCCAGTAGAGATCGGGCAGCAGAGAAAGATGCGGCGCCTTTTCAAGCAGGATGTCCAGCCACCAGCGGCCGTCCGCTTTTTCAAATTCAAATCGGTGATTGTGATAGAGCAGGCGGATTCCGGCGTCGGCGGCGCGCAGCGCAATCTCCTCCACGATCCCGGCAAAGGCGGCAACCCCCTCGGTCGAGTGGAATTCCGATGGCATATAGCCGATGCCCATGCAGTCGCAGCCGAGCAGCTTGTGGTCAGCGAGCAGGGCGTCGGGCTCCTCCCGCATACGGCGGAAATCGCTGTGGGTCGAGAGGATCGAAAGCCCGTTTTTATCGCACTCCTCCCGGAACCAGGCCGGGTTCTCTGCCCCGACCGGCACCGCTGAAAGCTGTACGGCGTCGTAGCCCATTTCGGCCACCCGGCGCAGCGCCTCGGCCGCGGAGGGCTTATCCTTCATCTGCTCCCGGAGGGTGTAGAGCTGTGCGGCAAGAATAATCGGTTTGGACATAACAAAAACCTCCTGTTTTCCTCTTTGTACGCGGGTTTGCTGACTCTGTCCGTATTGTAGCATTGCGGACTTCATTTCGCAAGGGGAATTTGCGGGATTAAGATGTCTCTTCTTATGGTAGATTCAAGGGGAAAAACAGTTGCGGGAGGCGTTTTGATGTGGTATAATTCTTTGAACAGCGTTTTACGGAAACATTCTTTACGCCCTCGCTTTACAAGCGGCGGGGCGGTGCTCAAAAAGGGGGTGGGGTAAAAGTGCTGGTACTTGGAATTGATCCGGGCTATGCGATTGTTGGTTACGGCCTGGTCGACAACAGATCCGGTCACTTTCTGCCGGTGGAGTACGGTGCGGTGACCACGCCTGCCGGCATGCCGTTCGCCGAACGGCTGGAGCAGATTTACGACGGCATTTGCTCAATCCTCTCCCGCCGGAAGCCGGAGGCCATGGCGATTGAAAAGCTCTTTTTCAACACCAACACGACCACCGCGATTGAGGTGGCGGAGGCACGGGGGGTCGTCCTCCTTGCGGCGAGGAAGTTTGGCGTGCCGATTTATGAATACACGCCGCTGCAGGTCAAGCAGGCGGTCACCGGCTACGGCCGGGCGGAGAAGGGACAGATTATTGAGATGACCCGCATCCTCCTGCATCTGGAGAAGGCGCCGAAGCCGGATGATACGGCCGACGCGCTGGCCATCGCCATCTGCCACGGGCAGACCTCCGGTTCTCTTTTGCACCGGCTGGGCAGATAGGGGCCGGTCGGCCGGTTATATTTTTTTGGAAAGGCTTTGATCGTTTATGCTATATTCCCTGCGCGGAAAATTGATTCTCAGTGATGCTTTGAGCGGCACGATTGTGATTGAGTGCGGCGGCGTCGGATACCTCTGCCGGACGACGGCGACCACCATCGGCCGGCTGCCGCGGCTTGGGGAGGAGGCACTCGTTTACACCTACATGGCGGTGCGGGAGGACGCAGTGGAGTTGTATGCGTTTCACGACACCGACGAGCTGCGCTGCTTCAAGCTGCTGATTTCGGTCAGCAGCGTCGGGCCGAAGGCGGCCATCTCCATTTTGTCCGAGCACAGTCCCGATCGCCTGGCCCTTCTGGTCGCGGCGGGCGACGTCAAGTCGATCACGTCGGCGCCCGGCGTCGGGGGAAAGACTGCGCAGCGCATCGTCCTCGAGCTTAAGGAGAAGCTGGCCGGCGAGTTCGCCGGGGTGGACGCCGGTGCGGCGGCCGCAGCAGCCGTCGCGGGCGGTCGGAATACCGCTGACGCGGTGGCGGCGCTGATCTCTATCGGTTATGCACAGGCCGACGCGGCGCGGGCGGTCGGGGCGCTTGATCCCAGCCTCCCGGCCGATACCCTGATTAAGCAGGCGCTCAAGGAACTGATGTAATTTTTGCAAAAAGACGGAGGGAACTCTTTTGGAAGATATGGATTTTGAAAATCGCTACGGCGACGTCGATTTTGACAGCCGGGCGGTCGCGCCCCAGTATTCGGTAGAAGACGCGGCGACGGAGGTTTCTCTTCGCCCCAAAACGCTGGAGGAGTATGTCGGACAGGAGAAGGTCAAGGACAATCTCTCGATTTATATTCAGGCGGCCAAAATGCGCGGCGAGCCGCTTGACCACACCCTGCTGTACGGCCCGCCCGGCCTTGGCAAGACGACGCTGGCCAAAATTATCGCCAATGAGATGGGGGTAAATTTGCGGGAGACCTCCGGCCCTGCGATCGAGAAGAAGAAGGATCTTGTCTCGCTGCTGACCAACCTCGAGCCGGGCGACGTGCTGTTTATTGATGAGATTCACCAGCTCAGCCGCGCGATTGAGGAGATTCTCTACCCGGCGATGGAGGACTGCGCTATCGACATTATTTTCGGGGAGGGGGCGGCGGCCCGCTCGGTGCACATCGACCTGAATAAATTTACGCTGGTCGGCGCGACCACCCGGTCGGGACAGCTGACCGCGCCGCTGCGCGACCGCTTCGGCGTGATTTTCCGCCTGGAGCTTTATTCTCCGGAGGAGCTGGCCGTCATCGTCAAGCGGTCGGCCGGCATCCTCGGCGTGGAGATTTCGGACGACGGCGCACTGGAAATTGCCTCCCGCTCACGGGGGACGCCGCGAATTGCCAACCGGCTGCTCAAGCGGGTGCGGGACGTGGCGCAGGTCTATCACGAGCCGGTTGTGAATGAGAGAACCGCCCGTCTGGCGCTCGATCGGTTTGAGATTGACGAGCTTGGCCTTGACGATTTTGACCGCGGGATGCTGCGAACCATCATCCGCAACTATAACGGCGGGCCGGTCGGGCTGGAAACGCTGGCCGCCGCGATGGGGGAGGAAGCGGTCACCATCGAGGATGTGTATGAGCCGTATCTGATGCAGATCGGCTTTTTGCAGCGAACCAGCAGAGGGCGCTGCGTAACCTCGGCCGCTTACCGGCACCTGGATATTCAGCCGCCGGGGCAGCAGTTTATAGAATAGAGTCGGACTTGGACGACAATTTTGGAAAGGATAGATTTGGAGTATGGGCAGATTATTCGGAACCGATGGCGCGCGGGGCGTCGCCAATACCGAGCTGACCTGTGAGTTGGCCATGAACATCGGTCGGGCGGCGGCGCTTGTCCTCACCCGGCATCAGAAGGAGAAGGCGCGGGTGCTGATCGGCAAGGATACGCGGATTTCTTCCAATATGCTGGAGGCGGCGCTGGTCGCCGGCTTTTGCTCGGTTGGCGTGGACGTACTGCTGGCCGGGTTTATCCCGACGCCGGGGGTGGCCTATCTCGTCGGGAAATACGGCGTCGACGCCGGTGTGATGATTTCGGCCTCCCACAACCCGTGCGAGTATAACGGCATCAAGCTGTTTGACCGCCGCGGCTTCAAGCTTCCCGACGCGCTGGAGGAGGAGATTGAAGCCATCGTCCTCGACGGTGCGGCCGAGATTCCCGCGCCGGTCGGCGGCGCAATCGGCCGGGTGACCCACGCCTCCCGCGCGGTGGAGGATTATATCGAACATATCCGGGAGGCGGTGGACTGCCGCCTCGACGGACTGCATATCGCCCTTGACTGCGCCAACGGCTCCGCCTCGGTGACGGCACGCGCGCTGTTTGAGGGGCTGGGCGCGGTCGTCTCGGTTCTGAGCGATACGCCCGACGGGGTGAATATCAATAAGGATTGCGGCTCGACCCATATGGAGCGGCTGTGCAGCTTTGTGCGCGAGCGGGAGGATATTGCGCTCGGCCTCGCCTTTGACGGGGACGCCGACCGCTGCCTTGCGGTAGACGAGCGGGGCGAGCTGATCGACGGCGACCGCCTGATCGCCGTTTTTGCCAAGGCGATGAAGGCGGAGGGCAGGCTGAAGGGCGACACGGCCGTCGTGACCGTGATGACCAATATCGGCTTTTTAAAATTTGCCGAGGCCAACGGCATAACGGTCGAAACGACAAAGGTTGGCGACCGCTATGTGTTGGAAAACATGCTGCAAAACGATTTCAGCATCGGCGGGGAGCAGTCGGGACATATTATATTCAAGGATTACGCCTCGACCGGGGACGGACAGCTTTCGGGCGCCATGTTTGCCGCGGTGCTGGCCAAAACGGGGGAGAAGGCCTCCGCGCTGGCGTCGGTAATGCGGGTCTACCCTCAGACGCTGCTGAACATCACCGTCACGCCCGAGGGGAAAGCAAAGTGGGAGAGCGATCCCGAAATCTCTGCCGCCATCCGGGAGGCGAAGGAGAGGCTGGCCGGCAACGGCCGCATTCTTGTCCGGGTGTCGGGCACCGAGCCGCTCATCCGCGTCATGGTGGAGGGCGAGGATCAGGCCGAGATTGAGGAAATCGCCGGCCGGGTGGCCACCGTCATCCGGGAACGCGCGGTTTAAAGGAGAGGCTGTTTTTTGAGATTTACCGAAAAATTTACCGATTATGAATTGATCGACGCCTCCCGCGGGGAGCGACTGGAGCGGTGGGGAGACATCCTCCTCATCCGGCCGGATCCGCAGATTATCTGGGAGGATGACCGCACCGACCCGCGCTGGAAGCAGGCGCACGCGCGGTATCACCGCTCCTCCTCGGGCGGCGGATACTGGGAGAGCTATCGCAAGGTTCCCGACGTCTGGACGATCGGGTTCGAGGGGCTGAAATTCAACCTGAAGCCGATGGGCTTCAAGCACACCGGCCTCTTCCCCGAGCAGGCGGTGAACTGGGAGCTGATGGTCGGCCTGATCCGCAAATCCGGCCGCCAGCCCAGGGTGCTCAACCTCTTCGCCTATACCGGCGGGGCGACGCTGGCCTGCCTTGCCGCGGGGGCGGCGGTAACCCACGTCGACGCCTCGAAGGGGATGGTTGCCTGGGGGAAGGAGAACAGCCGGGCAAGCGGCCTTGCCGACCGGCCGGTGCGCTGGCTGGTGGACGACTGCGTCAAGTTCGCCGAGCGGGAGATTCGCCGCGGCAATCATTACGACGGCATCGTTATGGATCCCCCCTCCTACGGCCGCGGCCCGGGGGGCGAGGTCTGGAAGCTGGAGGCGCAGCTCTCTCATCTGCTGGATCTGACGGTGGAGCTTCTGTCCGATCAGCCGATTTTCTTTCTGCTCAATTCCTATACCGGCGGGTTTTCGCACACGCTGCTGAATTATATGGTCAGCCGCACGGTCGGCGCACGCTTCGGCGGCCGCACCGTGAGTGACGAAATCGGCCTTCCGGTCAGCGACAAGCGGCTGATTCTGCCCTGCGGCAACACGACCGTCTGGCTGCCGGAGGGGGCGCCGCTGCCGGTATCTGTGCCGGAACAACCGAAGCTTTAGAAAAAAGGATTTATCACAATGGATGAAATTATTAAAGTCGAGGACGTCACCTTCTCTTACAGCGAGGAGGAGAACGCGCCCCGCACATTGGAACATTTTCATATTTCCATCGAACGCGGCTCGTTTACTGCGATTCTGGGGCACAACGGCTCGGGCAAATCGACCCTGGCCAAGCTGTTCAACGGGCTGAACCGGCCGCAGGAGGGTCGGGTGCTGGTCGACGGGATGGACACGGCCGATGAGGGGCTGGATATCTCCGTCCATCAGAAGGTCGGCATGGTTTTTCAAAATCCCGACAACCAGCTGGTCGCCACCGTGGTAGAGGAGGATGTCGCCTTCGGGCCGGAGAATCTCGGCCTTCCGCCGGAGGAGATCCGCCGCCGGGTGGAGGAGGCGCTGCGCACGGTCGGAATGTACGAGTATAAGGATCACGCGCCCCACAAGCTTTCGGGCGGGCAGAAGCAGCGGGTTGCCATCGCCGGCATTATCGCGATGGAACCGGACTGCATCGTCCTGGACGAGCCGACCGCCATGCTTGACCCGCGCGGCCGCCGCGACGTGATCGAGACGATTCACCGCCTCAATCGGGAGAAGGGGATCACCATCATCCTGATTACCCATTATATGGATGAGGCGGCCGGCGCCGACCGGGTGGTCGTGATGGACAAGGGGAAAATTCTGCTGGACGGCACCCCGCGGGAGGTTTTCTCTCAGGTGGAGACGGTCAAGGCAACCGGCCTCGACCTGCCGCAGCCGACCGAGCTGTTTTACCGGCTGCGAAAAAAGGGAGTCGACCTGCCGGAAGGGGTCATTGACGCCGACGAGTGCATTGATATTCTCGCCGGGATTTTAGGGAAATGAGGGACACTGGGTTGCCGATCATCAAGGTGGAAAATTTATCCTACATTTACGGCGAGGGCACGCCCTATGCCATGCATGCGCTGCGGGACGTGAATGTGGAAATTGAAAAGGGCGAGATTGTCGGGATTATCGGGCATACCGGCTCGGGCAAATCGACCCTGATACAGCATCTGAACGGGCTGATCCGGCCGACCAGCGGCCGTGTGCTGCTCGATGGGAAGGATATTTGGGAAAATCCGAAGGAAATACGCTCGGTGCGGTTCCGGGTCGGTTTGGTGTTCCAGTATCCCGAGTATCAGCTGTTTGAGGAGACGGTGTATAAGGACATCGCCTTCGGCCCGACCAATATGGGTCTCTCGCCGGAGGAGGTCGACCGCCGCGTGCGGGAGACGGCCGAGCTGGTCGGCGTAAAGGCGCAGCATCTCGACCGGTCGCCCTTCGACCTCTCGGGCGGGGAGAAGCGGCGCGCCGCCATTGCCGGCGTGATGGCCATGCAGCCGGATGTGCTGGTGCTGGATGAGCCGACCGCCGGCCTCGACCCGGCCGGGAGAGACAAAATTTTCGCCCGCGTGAAGGAGTATCAGAAGGCCACCGGCTCGACCGTGATCATCGTCTCCCACAGTATGGAGGATATGGCGCGCATGGCCGACCGGGTGCTGGTCATGGCCGAGGGTCAGGTGAAAATGTTCGACCGGGTGGAGAAGGTCTATGCCCATGGGGAGGAACTGTCGGCCATCGGCCTCAATGTGCCGCAGATCACCCGGATTTTCATGGGACTGCATGCACGCGGCCTCCTCATCGGGGAGAATGCCTATACCGTCGACGCGGCGGAGGAGATTTTGCTGAAAGCACTTGGAAAGGCGGGTGACGCCCATGCTTAAGGACATCACGCTGGGACAGTTCTTTCCGGCGGACTCCCCATTCCACAAGGCTGACCCGCGGGCAAAGATCCTGATTACCATTTTGTATATTGTTTTTGTTTTTCTGGCGGGAAACGTGCTGTCTATGGCGCTGATGGTCGTCTCTCTTCTTGTTTTCATGCTGATGACCCGGGTGCCGCTGAAAATTTATCTGAAAAATGTAAAGTCCATTCTGCCCATCATTATTTTTACGGCGGTCATCAACATCTTTTATGTTGACCGCGGAACGACGCTGGTGCACTGGGGCTTTATCCGGATCACGACCGGAGGGCTTGCGCAATCGGCCTTTATCGCTGTCCGCATCATTCTGCTGGTGCTGGCCAGCGCTTTGCTGACCTATACGACCACGCCGACCGCCCTGACCGACGCGATTGAGCTGCTGCTTTCTCCCCTCGGGTACATCGGGCTGAAAAACGCGGTGCATACCATGGCCATGATGATGACCATCGCGCTGCGGTTTATCCCGACCCTGATTGAGGAGACCGAGAAGATCATGAGCGCGCAGAAGGCGCGGGGCGCCGATATGGAAAGCGGCGGCCTGCTCAAACGGATCAAAGCCATGCTGCCCATCCTGATTCCGCTGCTGATCTCCTCCTTCCGCCGGGCTTACGAGCTGGCGGAGGCAATGGAGAGCCGCTGCTACAACGGCGGCAAGGGACGCAGCCGGATGAAGCAGCTGCGCTTCGGCGGCCGGGACTGGCTGCTGCTGGGGAGCGTTATCCTTCTCTGTGCCGCCGTGATCGGGCTGAATGCTTTGTACAAGGCGCTGCCGCTGTTCGGAGGGTGAGAATATGCCGCGATATCTTCTGACGCTGCGGTATGTCGGCACGGCCTACTGCGGCTGGCAGGTGCAGAATAACGCCCGCTCGGTTCAGCAGACCGTGCAGGACGCGATGGAGAGTCTGCTGGGTGTTCGCCCCGGGCTTACCGGGTGCAGCCGCACCGACGCCGGCGTCCACGCCAGAGAGTTTTGCGCCCACTTTGACGCGGCGCTCCCCATGCCGGCCGACCGGCTGCCTCTGGCGCTGAACACCCGGCTGCCGGACGATGTCGCCGCCCTTTCCTGCCGGGAGGTGGCGGACGATTTCCACGCCCGGTACGCCTGTGAGGGGAAAACCTATTGCTATCAGATACTCTGCTCGCGTCTGCGCGACCCATTTTTGGAGGGGTACGCCTGGCAGGTTCCGTACAGGACGGATCAGCCCCTGCTCGACCGCGCGGCCGGAGTCTTTGTCGGCCGCCACGACTTTCGCGGCTTTTGCGCCAGCGGCAGCAGCGTGACCGACACCGTCCGCAGGGTGTTTGACTGCCATGTGGAGGGGGAGGGGGAGTTTCTCCGCCTCTATATCACGGCCGACGGATTTTTGTACAACATGGTGCGGATCATCGCCGGCACGCTGGGTGAGGTGCTGGCCGGCCGGATGAAGGCGGAGGCCTTGCCGGAGATTCTTGCCTCCGGCCGCCGGGAGCAGGCGGGGCCGACCGCGCCGCCCCAGGGACTTTTCCTTGAAAAGGTGTGGTATGCGGGGGAGAAAATGCCGTCCCGCTTGTCGGACTGAAAAGAAAAAACGGCCGCGTCCCGAGCGTCGCGGCGGAGGTGCATGGTATGCCGGAATATAAAAAGAAAAAGGGGATAAAGGTCAGCCGCGGCCGACAGGTAAGCGGCCGCTCCGCAGCCGGAAAGCCCGCTGCGCAGCAGGCGGAGCCTTCCCCCAAAAAAGCGGCCACGGTGCAGGTCCTTCCGACTGAGACGGCCGACGCCAGACGGGAGAAAAAGCTGCTCCGCGAGCGCGAGCGGGAGGAGCAGCGCCGCCGGGATGAGGAGATGGCCGCGCGCCGCCGTGCCGATCGGGCCGAAGCGCTGCGCGAAAAGGACGCGGCGGCCTCCCGGGATAAGGCGGCCTCTAAGGACAGGGAAATCTCTCGGGACAAGGCGGCGCCTCAGGAAAGGGCGGCGCGCCGACCCGAGCCGATCTCATCCGACGTGGAGCGCGAGCTCCTGCGGGAGGCCGGCCGCCTGCCCGAAAAGGAGCGTCAGTCCCACATGAGTGAAAAGGAGCTGCGCAGATCCCGCCCTCCGGTGAAGCGGTACGCGCCGCGCCGCCCGGCGAAATTTGTCGATTCTGAAGGGAACACGACCTTTGCCGTGGTGGAGGGGCGAAAGCTTCTGAAACGGCGGCAGCGGTGGATTCTGCTCGGCCTTGGCGCCTTGCTGGTGCTGCTTCTGGCGCTGGCGGCGGCTTCGACGCCGACCGGCGTGGTTGAGTATTTTCAGAACAGCTTTGCGAAAATCGGCGGCGGCAGCGGCTTCCCGCTCCTCGCGTCGGAGGAGGGAACCGCCGGCCTGCAGGTCGAAAATGACACCCTGCTTCTGGTGGGCGGCAGCGAAAACGAGTGCTACAACACCTCCGGCAAGCAGGTTTTCGTAAGGCGGCACGGTTTCTCCAACCCGGCGGTCGCTCAGTCGGAATCCCGGCTGGTGGTTTTTGACCGCGGGGGCACCGGCTACTCGGTGGAGAATATGGATCGCGTCCTTTACACCGGGACGATGCGCGGCAATATTTACAATGCCGCAATGGGGTGCAGCGGCGTCTCGGCCTTTGCACTATCCTCGGTGGAGTACAGCGGTGAGCTGCAGGTATATAATAAAAAAATGGAGAATATTTTTAACTGGTACAGCGCGGAGACCACGCTGACGGCCGTTGGCGTATCGGACAACGGTCGGCGGATTGCGGCCGGAGGCGTCGCGGTTTCGGGCGGCGCCTACCGCTCGACGGTCTATCTTTTCGATACAAAGCAGAGCGCGCCGATTTTCTCTGCTGTAATTGAGGGCGGGGCGATCGTGTCGATTGAGCCGGTCGGCTCCTCCTTCCTGATTGTATGCAGCGACCGGGTGCTTCTGCTTGACCGGGACGGCACGCAAAAGGCGGCTGTTCAGGCCACGGGGACGCTGCATCTCGTCCGGAATACCGAGGAGCGGATCGCGGTCGTGGATAAGCTGGCGGGCAACTCGGGTGATTACTGCGTCAGCCTGCTGGATAAAAAGGGAAACAGCCTCGGCGTGTTCACCGTTCGGATGAATGTCCGGGATGTCTGCGTCGTCGGGGACTCGGTCGCGCTGCTGAGCGACAGCAAGGTGTGGTTCTACACCTTCTCCGGCAATGCGGCTTCCTCGGCCGATTGTGACTACAGTGTAAGCGGCATCGGCGCCGCCGGCGGGAAGCTTTATCTTTCCGGCCTGCGGGAGATTTCGCGGATTTCACCGGCCTCGGCCGCCGAGCGCCGGGCGGCTGACGCCGTATCCTGAGGTAAAGGGCGGATACGCTGTTTGGAGGTGTGTCGGATTTGGGAATTGGATTGATTCTGGATATTGTGCTGGTGCTGATCGTGGCTGCGTTTGTCTGGGGTTCGGCACGGCGGGGCTTTGTCCGCACGGCAATTGAGCTGGTCGGATGGATTTTGATGCTGTATATCGCCATGAGCTGTTCGCAGCCGATTGCCGACGGGGTTTACGACCGTTTCCTCAGCGACACGGTGGAGGCGAAAACGAGCGAGGTGGTAAGCGCCTCTCTTTCTCCCTCCGGCGGCTCGGTGGAGGAGGTTTGGGAGCAGCTTCCGACCTTCCTGACCGCCGGAGCAGAGCTGATGGGCGTCAGCAAGAGTCAGGTGATCTCCTCCATGACCTCCGCGGTGGGGGAAGGAAAGACCGCCGTCTCACAGCAGATGGTGCGCAGTGTGGTGGCGCCGCTTTGCAAGGGGATTCTGCGCTGGATCGTGGTGGCTGCCGTCTTTACACTGGGGATGTTTATCGTGCGGTTTGTGGCCGCCTGGCTCAACCGGCTGCTGCGTTTTCGCATGCTGGGCAGCCTGAACCGGGCGTTGGGCGGACTGCTCGGCCTGCTGAAGGGTGTGCTGGCCGTTTATCTGCTGTGTATTGTTCTGTCCCTGCTGTTTTGCATACACCCGTCCGGCTTCGGCCCCGTGAATGAGGAGATGCTGCGCAGCTCCTATGCCTACGGATTTTTCAGCCGGTTCGGCCTTTTTTATTAAATCACAGGACGTTTTTCGAGGAGGAAGTTATGAACAAGAAGCTGACTGTCCCAAATTTTTTGTCGGCTTTCCGGATCATTTTGATCCCGGTGTTTGCCGCGCTGTATTTTGCAAAGGGGGTGGAGAATCACTTCGCCCTGGCCGCAGGGGTGATTGTCCTCTCGGGGTTGACCGATGTGGCCGACGGCTTTATTGCCCGGCGGTTTGACATGTGCTCCGAATTGGGAAAAATCCTGGATCCGGCGGCGGACAAGCTGACCCAGGCGACCGTCCTCATCTGCCTTTGCTTTCGGCACAATGACCTGATTTTTATGGCGGTTCTCCTCTTTGTGAAGGAGTTGACCATGCTGACCGGCGCACTTGTGCTGAAGAAAAAAGGCGTGAAAAAGACCCCTTCGGCCCGCTGGTGGGGAAAGCTTTCGACCGTGATCATCTATGCGACCGTTTTTACGGTGGTGCTGTCCGACATTTTCACCCTGCCGAGGATGCTGACCGGTACGCTGATTATGCTGTCGGTTTTCAGCATCGCCTTCTCCTTCGGGGGGTATTATTTTAAAATTTACAGGGAGTTAAGAAATTAACCGCCTCTCCTGTGCTATTATATTTGTTAAGCTGGATCTCTATCAAAATTCAGCGGGGCAAAACCGGAAGGTTAGCCATTTTCTTTAAGGGAAACGGAGCGTTTTTATATCATGATGAAGCTTTGTTCAAAATGCAAAAAACGTCCGGCTGTCGTCTTTATTTCGGAGGTGCACGGCGATACGACCACGCCGCGGGGGCTTTGCCTCTCCTGCGCGAGGGAGGCCGGGATCAAGCCGATCAACGACATGCTGGAGAAGATGAACCTCTCTGATGAGGACATCGATATGATGAGTGATCAGATGACCGATTTTATGGAGATGATGGGGGAGTCTGCCGGCCTCTCGGAGGATGGGGAGGACGCGGAGGAAAACGGCCTTGTCGAATCCGATGGGGAAGAGGGGGACTTTTCTCTCGGCGGCGCGCCGACTTTTCCTTTCCTCAACAACATCTTTGGCGGAAACGTCCCCTCCGCAGAGCAGGAGGGGGAGAAAACCTCCCGCAAGGGGGAGAAGAAAAAGCCGAAGGAGAAAAAGCGCAAATACCTCGGCCAGTATTGCACTAATCTGACTGCCAAGGCAAAGGCGGGCGAGCTGGACGCCATCATCGGCCGGAATACCGAAATCGGCCGCACCATCCAAATTCTCTCCCGCCGGACCAAGAATAACCCCTGCCTGATCGGGGAGCCGGGCGTCGGCAA
>UQRS01000043.1 GCA_900543525.1 uncultured Oscillospiraceae bacterium | reverse complement strand
TACACACCCTTGGCGTCAATGATCAACAAATCGATTTGTGATGTATATCCTTCCGCGCCATCAATCAAAATGTCGTGCATGACAAGGGCATTTGTCACAACCGCGGCATATTGTTTTGCCAGCCACTCTCCCAGGCTGCCGTTCAGCTCGCTGCGCGCAGGTATCCGGGAAAGAAAATCGGACAATCCCATATGCACCTCTCCCTCTTTTCTTAATCAGCAAAAGCGCCCTTTTATACAAAAGAGCGCTTTTTTCGTTTGATCTTCCACACCTGCTGTCCACAGTACCCGCGACGACAGAGGGCTCAATAATTCTCCGCCTTGAGCTCGAAGAAGGACTGCGGGTGCTTGCAGGCGGGGCAGACCTGCGGCGCCTCGGCCGCGGCGTGAATATAGCCGCAGTTGCGGCATTTCCAGAGGACGACGCCGTCCCGCTTGAACACCATGCCCTTTTCGATGTTGTCCAGCAGCTTGCGATAGCGCTCCTCATGCTCCTTTTCAACCGTGCCGATCATGGAGAACATAGCCGCAATCTCATGGAAGCCTTCTTCCTTTGCGACCTCGGCAAATTCACGGTACATCTCGGTCCATTCATAGTTTTCGCCCTCGGCGGCGTCCTTCAGGTTGTCGGCCGTGCCGGGAATGCTGCCGTCGTGCAGCAGCTTGAACCAGAGCTTGGCATGCTCCTTCTCGTTCTCGGCCGTCTCCTCAAAAATGGCGGAGATCTGGTTGTAGCCTTCCTTCCTGGCGGCAGAGGCATAGTAGGTGTACTTGTTTCTGGCCTGCGACTCGCCCGCGAAGGCGGTCATCAGATTGGCGTAGGTTTTGCTCGTTTTAAAATCCATGGCGATTCCCTCCGTTCTTTTCTTCTTCGCCCCGGGGAACGGTGCGCCGCCTCTTTTAAAAAAGCGAGGCAGCCGCGCGCCGCCGGCCACGGCGAAAGACAGTTACCCTTATTTTGCCGAAATGTCAGCAAAATATTCCAGCCGGCTCACGATTCATCCGAGTAAAGATTTTTTCGAGTACGATATTCATAGTCCGAGGTGCGCAAAAGATTCGGGTTGCGCACCGCGATGCCGACGCCTCTCGCCACAATCTGAGCGTGTCCCTCGGCCGGAGCGGCCGCCACGCCGGTGCGCTCGCGCAGATATTCTCCAAGCCCGAAGAGCGCCGCCCCTCCCCCGACCAGGCGGATGCCATCCTCACATATATCGGCGGCAAGGTCGGGCAGCGTGCGTTCCAGCACCCCGGCCACGGCGGCGCCGATCGCCTCGGTCACAGGGGAGGTCGCGGTATAAATCTGCTCAGAGGTGACCGAAAAGGATTTCGGCATCCCGGTCACAAGATCAATCCCGCCGGCCTGCATGGTCAGGGGCATCGACCGGGAATAGGCCGCACCGATCTGCATCTTGATTTTTTCGGCCGTGTGGGGGCCGATCAGCATATTATATTCCTGCCGGACGAACTTGACAATCGCCTCATCATAATCGGCTGATGCGGTCGGAATGGTCACGCATTCCGCCACGCCGCCCATGGAGGTCACCGCAATATCGGTTGTCCCCGCGCCGAGATCGACGATCATGCTGCCGTGCGGCATGGTAAAGTTGAGGCCGAGGCCGATCGCCGCCGCCGTCGCAGTTTCCACCACGCGGACGTCGCGGCCGCCAGCCTCCTCCACGATCTGCGCGGCCGAGCGCTGCTCGACCGCCGTGACGTTGCCCGGCGCAGTGATGGCGACGCGCGGCTTTACAATCCGGTTGCCGAACGCCTTGCGAAGGAAAAATTTCAGCATCCCGCAGCAAAGCTCCATATCCGAGACGACGCCATGCTTGACCGGCCGGATCACCGTAATGTTCTGATCGGTCCTCCCCGCCAGGTCAAAAGCCGCCTTGCCGAAAAAGAGAGGCTTGCCGGTCTCGGTATCAATGGCGGCGGCCGTCGGCTCCTCCAGCACAAGCTTCTGCCCCGCCATGATGACGGTTTTATAGCTGCCCAAATCAATTCCAATATCTGTAAACACGGTTCTGTTTCCTCAATTCTTAAAGACGATATAAAAGGGGTCTGCAAAAACCGGGAAAAAGCGAAATCCGCCCGTTCCCTGCGCGCCCGAAAAAGTGTTTCCCATATAAAGGCCGGAATCTTTAAACCTATTATATCCCAAGCGGCAGGCAATTACAAGCCGGTTTTTGGCTTCACCGCCGCCACAGCGCCAATCACCTCGGCCGCGCCGGCCGCCTTGAGGACGCGGGCGCATTCCTCCAGCGTGGCGCCGGTCGTTTTGATGTCGTCGACCAGCAGCAGCCTCCGCCCGCGGACGTCGTCCCAGGAGGCAAAGCAGCCCGCAACATTCTCCCGCCGCGCGGCCGCCGAAAGCTTGTGCTGCGGCTTGCTCTCCCGGCATTTGACCAGCCCGGCCGACAGCACCGGCAGGCCGAGTGCCTCCCCCACCTGCATCGCCAGCCGCTCGGCCTGATTAAAGCCGCGCAGCCTGCGGGAGCGGCCGCTCATCGGCACAAAGCAGATGCCGTCGGGCCTCAGCCCGAATTTCCGCACAGCCGAGGAAATCTCCCGTCCGAAATAGCGGATGTTGTCCCGGCGGCGGTAATATTTCACGTTCAGAAGTCCCCGCCGCACCGTCCCGGTATAATAAAACGGCGCGACGAGGCGATCCACATACCTCCCGCCCGGCAGGAGGCTGTCGACCTGCACCGCCTCCGCCGCACAGGCCGGGCAAAAGCCGTCCGCCTCCAGCACCCGGCCGCAGGCGGCGCACCGGTGCGGGAAAAGCAGCACCGCAAGCCTTTCGGCAATCCTCATAAAGCGCACGCCCCCCCTTCGCAAGAATGCTTTTCAAAAAACCAAATAGCGGCCAAACGCGCAGCACTATAAAAAGCCAGCCTTAAAAAAGGTTCTGCGCCCCAGCTTTTCTTTTCCTATAAGTCCCTTCCGGCGGATCCTTTTCGGCCGCAGAGGGCAAAGAGGCCTCCCCCTCCCCCACCGCGGCGACCAGCAAGGGAGAAAGCCCCGTGTAGCGCAGAGAGCGGCGGTTGTTCTCCACCATCTCGGCCACGACGGCCGGCGAGCCGACCAGCACCAGCCGCTCCTTCGCGCGGGTCACGCCGGTATAGAGCAGGTTGCGGTACCGCAGCTTGGACGGCACGTCGAGCACCGGCAGAATCACACAGGGAAACTCGCTTCCCTGCGCTTTGTGGATGGTCACGGCGTAAGCAAGCTCCAGCTGATCCAGCTCCTCCCCGGTATAGACGGCGACGCGGTCTTCAAACCGCACCGACAGGCTCCCGGCTGAGGCCGAAACCACCTCCAGAATCCCGACGTCACCGTTGAAAACGCCGCTGCCAATCTCTCCATCGTCTCTTGTCCAGGCGATGTCATAGTTATTCTTGATCTGCATAACCTTGTCCCCCTCACGGAGGATGAAGCCCCGGTGCTTTACCTCGGCCTTCTCCCGGCCGGACGGATTCAGCCGCGCCTGCAAAGCGTTGTTCAGGCTTATGCTGCCCAGCTCCATTTTCCGGGAGGGGCAAAGCACCTGAATATCCCCGATCGGCGAATAGCCGTAAGCGGCCGGCAGCCGCCGGGCGCAGAGGTCAACCACCTTCTCGGCCGCGAGGTAAGGCCTCTCCTCCCGCAGCATGAAGAAGTCGGCCGTGTTGGAATCCAGCACCGGCATCCGGCCGGCCACGATGTCGTGCGCGTTGGTAACGATGAGACTCTCCATCGCCTGACGGAAAACCTCATCCAGCCGCACGGAGGGCACCACGCCGGAGTCAATCAGATCATGCAGGACATTTCCCGCCCCCACGCTCGGAAGCTGATCGCTGTCCCCGACCATAATCAAACGGCAGCCCAACCGCATGGCGCGCAGCAGATGCTCAAAAATGCCGGCGTCAACCATCGACAGCTCGTCCACCACGACGGCGTCAACATCCAGTGGATTGCGCTCGTTGCGTGCAAAGGTGAGCAGGTCTCCGGCGCCCCACTCGGCCTCCAGCAGGCGGTGGATGGTCTTGGCCTCACAGCCGGTGACTTCGCTCATCCGTTTTGCGGCGCGGCCGGTGGGCGCGGCCAGCGCAACCTCCAGCCCACGGCGCTGCATCAGCCGGATGATCGCATTCAGCGTCGTGGTTTTTCCCGTTCCCGGACCGCCGGTCAAAATCAGAACGCCCTTTTGCAGCGCGGCGAGAATCGCCTCTCTCTGGCGTTCGGCGTACCGGATGCCCAGCTCCGCCTCGGTGCGGTCGATGTCCTCCGCCGCGGCAGAGGCTCCGCCCGGCGGAAACCCCAGCATAACCGCTAGCCTTGCGGCGGCAAAATACTCCGCCCGGTGCCATTCGGGCAGGAAGAGGAATTCCTCCCCCTCAAAGGCCTCGCAGATCAGGCGCTTGGTCTCGATCAGTTCGTCGCAGTAATCCTCGATCAAATCTCCGTCGGCGCCGAGCAGCGCCTTTGCCACGCTCATCAGCTTCCCCCGCGGCAGGCAGGTGTGCCCGTTGCCGAGATTGTGGCGCAGGATATATTCGATCCCCGCCATAATCCGATGGGGATTTTCCGCCCCCAGCCCCGCCTGCTCGGCGATGGCGTCCGCCCGCTCAAAGGAGAAGCGAATCCCCTCGGCACACAGGGCGTAGGGGTTGCTGCCGATGATGTCACAGGCCGCCTTGCCATAGGTTTTATAAGCCCGCATGGCCTCCTCCGGCGAGACGTCAAATTTGGAAAGGTAGAGCATAACCTCCTGAAAGCCGGCGCGCTTTTTGAACTCGGCGGAAATTTCGCGCGCCTTCGACCGAGTGATCCCCTTTACCTCCGCCACGCGGTCGGGATCGCTGCCCAGCACCTCCAGCGTCTGATCGCCGAACCGCTCGACCAGGCGGCGGGCAGTGGCCGGGCCGATCCCGCGAACCGCCCCGGCCGAAAGATATTTCAAAATCGCCGCCGCGCCGCTCGGCATGGTGCGGATCACCCGGTCGGCGCGGAACTGCCTGCCATAGGTCGCGTGGGTATCATACCGGCCGGTCAGCTCCAGCTCCTCTCCCGGGGCGATGTCGGCCGTGACCGCCACCACGGTCAAAGGATCGCCCTCGCACAAAATCTCCATCACGGTGAAGCCGTTGTCAGGGTTGCGAAAGGTGATATGTTCAACTGTGCCGTAAATTCGAAGCGGCTCTGCCGTGTTTCTTTCGTTGTACATAAAGACCGTTACTCCAAAACTTCCTGTAATTTTTCGTACAAACCGGCCGGAATCTCCTCCCCTGAGAGAAAGATCACCGGTTCATCCTCCGCCTGCAGGGTGCAAACGATTTTCCGCCCGGCCTCATCCAAGCCGAGGTCGGCCGCCACTACGCCGTGCAGCCGGCCGCAGCCGCCCTCCCTCACGAGAGAGAGTGCAGCGCGCAGCGGATGCTCGCAGGCCTCCCCCTTGAGCGGAACCAGCAGGACGGCCGGCAGCCTGCCCCCGGGCAGCAGAAAATGCAGATACAGCCGCCGTACAAGGCAGACCACACCGTACAAGGCAAATATCAGGATGAACGCGCTGTAAAACATCTCCGCCATAATTCTGGCGCCTCCCTCTCACCGGAGGAGGAAAGCTACGCCGCCTCAAAACGGCGGCAAATCCCCCTCCCACACGGTCGTTTACCATATTGTATGGCGCGAAGCCGGTTTCGGTGAAAAAGGAAAAGCAGCCGGGGAAAACGGCCCGGCTGCACTGCAATCAGGATATGGTAACCAGTACGCTGTAGGTGCCGACCTGCCACACATTGCCTACACCGTTTACTTTGATATTGGCAAGGACATTGTATTCTCCGCTCGCCTTGCCGGAGAGGTCTACCTCTGCATAAATGTTCCCTTCTTGAATGGCGGCAATCACCGCCGCGTCGCCGCACAGCTCGACATTGCGGATATTCTGCGTCACTGTGGCCGTGAGGTTGGGGGAATCCAGATTGATGCAGTTGACCGTCGACACGGTGAAGCGCGCCGTGGTCAGGTTGTCAAGTCCGAGCGTCACCTCAACGCTGCCGAGGTTTTCCACATCCTTGACCGCGTTGGGCAGGCTGAGCTGGCAGGTGAAGGAGAGCGAGGCCGGCGACACGTTGTCGAAGTCGATCGGCGTCAGCTCAATCTGAGTCAGGTTGTCGATAACCTCCGGCGGGCCGATCACGTTAACTGTCGTCGCGCTGAGGGTATACGGCACGGCGGACGCCACATAATCCGGCGGAAGGTTGGTAAAGGTCGGGACGATGCCAAGCTGCCGGGATTTGTAAATCGGAACCGTGATTTTCAGCGTCTGATACCCGAGGGTAAAGGGCGTCTGATCAATTTCGTTTCCGTCCTCATCCAGCAGGCGGATCACCGCGTCAAAGCTTTCGGTTGCCGAAAGCGTCTTGTTCACCGCGGCATAGGCCTGCACTGTGCTGATGCGCTGCAACTCGGTGGCCGGACCGCTGATCTCAAGCGTGGAATAGGCTGTATCGGTGATGATGGCCGATTCTGCAATCAGGCCTTCGGTGGCTTTGGCGCCCTCGGCATATGCGACCGGTGTAAAGCTCTTGGTCGAAATATTATCAAAGGTAACCTCCAGCTCGGAGGGGGTGACGCCAAGGATGGTATAATCGGTCAGCGTCGTGCTGTTTTTGCTTGCGACCAGCGGCAGCCGATAGGTTCCGGCCGCCGTAACGTCCGACATGGAGGCCGTAACCAGAATATCCGATGAGGTCAGCGCGTTCACGACATAGCTTGGCCCCTGCACCCGGACATTGACCTTCTGGTTGGTTCCGCCGCTGATGACATCCAGCCCCAGCGCGCCGACCGCCGTATCTTCCGTTGTGATATTGACCGTAATATCCGTAATCGTGCGGACGGTGGTCGTATTCGGCCCAATCTTAATCGTCAGCCAGAAAATGACCGCGATGATGATTGAAAAAATCAGAATGGCCTTGTTATTGTTAATCAACCGGCTAAGGCTGAGTTTTCGCTGCTTTTCGCTCATTGCTTTTCCCCTTCCTTTGGAACAAAACGGGCGCCTTGCCCGTCTTCCGCCATCATAAAGCTGCGGCCGATGGCCAAAACATTATTTCTCGGCTCTGTTCCCTCCGGCAATATTTTTAATGCGGTTCAGAAGGCTCTTATTCTGCTCCTCCTCCGGCTCGGTGATCAGAAGCTCGCCAAGCTTTTGCTTGAGCGTCAGGCCGTTGTACCCCCGCGTGATGACGCCGTTCACCGCGATGGAGATGGTTCCCGTCTCCTCCGACACGACGACGACAACGCTGTCAGAGTTCTCACTCATACCGACTGCGGCGCGGTGACGGGTGCCCATCTCCTGCCCGATGTCGGTGGCGGTCAGCGGAAAAATGCAGCCGGCGGCGAAAATCCGGCCGCCCCGGATCACCATTCCGCCGTCATGCAGCGGAGATTTCGGATAAAACACATTGCCGACCAGCGCCTCCGACGCGGCGGCGTCCACCTCGGTTCCGGTGGCGCAAATCTCCCCCAGAGGGGTCTGCCGCTCAAAGGCGATCAGCGCGCCAATCTTCTTATCCTGCATGTCCTGCGCCGCGCGGCAAACCTGGTCAATGCAATACTCAACCGTCTCGCTCTCAAAGACATTGGAGCTGCCGCGGCGCCAGAATTTACTGCGTCCCATATGCTCCAGCGCACGGCGGATCTCCGGCTGGAAAATGATGGCGACCGCAATGATCGCGTAATTGAACACCTTGTTCAGCAGCCAGGAGAGGGAGGCCATCCCCATCCACCGCGCAAGAATATAGACCGCAAGCAGCAGCCCGATTCCCTTCAGCAGCTGCTGCGCGCGCGTCTCCCGAATCATTTGAATTCCCTTGTAGATAATAAAAGCGATAACCGCAATATCAATCAGATCCACTACGTTGGAGGTCAGCACCACGCCGACGATCTGATTCCACAGGGTGTAGAAAAAGCTGGATATATTACTGAAAAAAGCGCCCATAAAGCCCATCCTTATTTCAAATTGCAAATCCCCTGCATATTTTTCCTGAAAAAAGCAACCGCCGTCCGCCCCAAAGGAACGCCGGACGACCGCCAAGCAAGGCGGCCGGTGTTTTTACGGTCGGATGCACCCGCCGCCGTCCGAAGCGGCAGCCGGATATTAAAATCCTGTTTTTATTTTATTTATAGGTAATAATATAATACCACATTGGCGCTGATTTTCAATACTTTCTGGCGTATTTTTGCTTTTGATTCAGCCTTTCTACCACATTTAACAGTTTGTTTATATCTTCCGGCGTGCTGAAGGCCGAGGGCGCAATCCGCACCGCCCCGATATCCAGCGTTCCGATCCTCTTGTGCGCGGAAGGGGCGCAGTGCAGCCCCGCCCGAACGGCGATGCCCTTCTCCCCGAGGTAGTCGGCCGTCTCCTCACTGGAGAGGCCGGCGATGTTGAAGGGCATGACCGGAACAGAAAGCCCCTTCTCCGGCAGAGGGGTGTAGAGCATCACCGACCGCATTCCGTTCAGGCCGCGATATGCCTTCTGCATCAGCATCAGCTCGTGGCTGTAGATTCGATCGGGCGTTTTCTGTCGAACGAAGTCCACCCCGGCCGAAAGGCCCAGTATCCCCGGCAGGCTGAGCGTGCCGCTCTCCAGCCGTTCGGGCAGATCGTCCGGCTGCTCCATACTGCGGGAGTTGGTCCCGGTGCCGCCGAGGATCAGCGGCCGCGGACAGTCTCCCCTGCAGAGCAGAACACCGGTACCCATCGGTGCATACAGCCCCTTGTGCCCCGCTACGCAGAGGTAGTCAATCTGCATTTGCTGCATATCAATATCCAGGATTCCGGCCGACTGTGCCGCGTCCACCACAAAGAGCAGCCCGTTTTCCCGGCAGAGGGTGCCGATCCCGGCAATCGGGAACACCGTCCCCAGCAGGTTGGAGGCGTGGGTGCAGACGATCAGGCGCGTATTTTTGCGGATCAGATTGCGAAAGGAGTGGAGCGTCGCCTCCATATCTCCGAAAATGGCTTCCGCCACATCCACCTCCACGCCCGTCTCGTGCAGGGCGAACAGCGGCCGCATGACCGCATTGTGCTCCAGCGAGGAGCAGATCACATGATCTCCCGGCCGCAGCAGACCCCGCAGACAGATATTCATCGCCGTTGTGCAGTTGTGGGTAAATACAACCCGGTCGGCCGGGCAGTTGAAAAATGCGCCCAGCTTTGATCGGCAGGAGAAAACCGCCTCGGCCGATTTTCGGGAGGCGTCATATCCTCCCCTGCCGGGGTTGGCATAATATTTTGCAAAAGCTTCGTCGACCGCTCTGCGAACCGTCGGCGGCTTGGGATAGGTCGTTGCCGCGTTGTCCAGATATATCATCAAAATCTTCCCCTGTATACGCCCGTAACCGCAATGCCGCCGTCCTTCAAAATCTGCACAGCCTCACGGCTGACCTTCTCCTGCACGAGGAGGCTGTAGCCGCACCCTTTTTTATCCATGCCGGGCGGCGTCTTTACCACCCTTGCGGTAATTCTTTGCGCGCGCAGCAGATCTCTTCCCATGATGGCATGCGTTATAGAGCCGATCGTCAAATAAACCGTTTCCATTTTTCTGTCATTCCTTTCTCTGCGGCCGCGACGCCTTTTTCGATACGCAGCCGATCGAAAAAGGCGTCGCGGGTGAAAAATTCTGCTTTCAACATCTTCCTCCGCTTTTTCCAAAAAAAGCCGACCGGAGGCACCGGGACGCTTCCGCTTTATCCGCCAAAACCGGCAGAGAAAAGCATAAGGAAAGCTGTACAGTTCATAATATGCAGGAACCGGCCGCTTGCGCCAAACCGTTGTGCCGATCCGGCCATTTATTTTTTCGGCGGCCGGCCTTTTTTCGTTTCGAGCGATACCGAAAGGGAGGGCGGCGCGCCTCTCCCCCGCTCGCCCGGGAAACGCAAAAACAGCCGGAGGCTCCAAACCTCCGGCTACGCAAAGTGCAGAGTGGAACGTATATATTCAAACCCTTATCACCGCAGTGAAAACTTCTTCTGCCGCCCCCGCAGGAGGTAGGGTATACCTTGCCTCCGGCGTTTTTCGTCGTCCCAAAACAGCAGCACCGAAATGACAGAATTGAGCGGTCGCTTATTCTTCAACCGCCGGCATGTTTGTAAGAGAATCGTCAACCATTCTTTTAAGATTCTCCCTCGCGCCAGGGTATTCAGATTGTTTGCCTAGCGGGAGATACCCCTCCACCGTCAATTCGGAAAGCGTAATGCTCTCCTTGTCCTTAAAGCGTTCGACCAGATCGGCCAGCATCGTCTGCTCGGTTTCCGGAGCCATGGATTCCGGCGTGCGTTCCGACGTGGTGCTGAAACCTTCGACCGACGAAAGGGGCCCGGCCTTTCGTCGGTCGGCACGCTCTCCGCCGCTTTTGAGGGTGTGGTCGCCACATCTTCCGCGGCCTGCCCATCCTCCCGCTCTTCCGAAACGACGGATGTTCCGGTATCTTCACCGCGGGGCGGCGTTCCCGAAGAGGTGCCGGCCGCCTCCGCCGCGCAGCCCGTAAAGAGCAGCGCAAGGACGATCAGGATAAGGGAAAGAACGCTGTTTGTAAACTTGTTTCTTATGCTCCACGCTCCTTTCGTTTTAAAAATACAATTCTCGCTATTCTTTATTAACATATATTTTACTCTAATTTAAGTTTACTAAGACTGTTCATATTGAATAAGCTTCGACATAGGGCGATCGGCCTCTCCATAGAAAGGCCGGATGCAAAAAAAGAAGGCTTGCGCCGCACTGCAAACTCTGTTATTATAATACAAATACCTGAAAAACGGAGGAATGACGAATGCCGATCAAAATTCCAAACCGACTCCCCGCGGCCAAGACGCTGGAGTCGGAAAACGTATTTGTCATTACAGAGCAGCGCGCCTTTCATCAGGATATCCGACCGCTGCGCATCGCCATTCTGAACCTGATGCCGACGAAAATCGAAACCGAGACGCAGCTGCTCCGCCTGCTGGGCAACACACCGCTGCAAATTGAGATCGAGCTGCTGCAAACGGCGACCCACAAATCCAAAAACACCTCGGCCGAGCATCTGCTCGCCTTTTACAAAACCTATAAGGAGGTGCAAAACGAGCGGTTTGACGGCCTGATCATCACCGGCGCGCCGGTGGAACACCTTCCGTTTGAGGAGGTACATTACTGGAAAGAGCTGTGCAAAATCATGGACTGGGCCAACAGCCACGTTTACTCCACCCTGCACATCTGCTGGGGGGCGTTTGCCGGGCTGTATCACCGCTACGGCATTGCGCAGCACCCGCTGCCAAAAAAACTCAGCGGCGTTTATGCGCACCATCCTCTGCTGCCGCTGCATCCGCTGCTGCGCGGCTTTGACGACACCTTTTACGCCCCCCACTCCCGGCACACCGAGGTTTGGAGAAGCGAGGTCGAGGCGGTCAAGGAGCTGGACATCCTCTCCAGCTCGGAGGAGGCCGGCTTATACATACTTGCAGATCACGCCTGCCGGAATATTTTTGTCACCGGCCATTCCGAGTATGCCCGCGCCACTCTCGCCAACGAGTACAGCCGGGATGTGTTAAAAGGGCTGGAGCCTGACCTCCCGGTTCACTATTTTCCAAAGGATGATTCGACCCGCCGGCCGATCATGTCCTGGAAATCGCACGCCAACCTGCTTTTCGGAAACTGGATCAACCACATTGTCTATCAGCACACGCCCTATGACCTGTCCGAGCTGTAAAGGCCGCAAAACGCCCGGGCACACTGCCCGTCGGCAGGGCAAATATTCTTTTAAAAAAAGCACCGGAAGGATCTGTTCGTAAAGGACAGATTCCCTCCGGTGCTTGTTGTTATGTAAACCGATTTTCCGCCGCCCCTGCAATCTGCCCGAGGGCTGCGAAGGCCATGCGGCCTCCCCTCCCCGCGTCGGGCAGCTGCCTTTTTTCTGAAAAAGGCTTGCCCGCTTGTCCCAGCCGGCGGCAATGACTCAAGCCGGCAGCTTTACCAGCATCAGCAGCGTTCCCGCCACAATCAGCAAAAGGCCCAGGGCCGCCTTTTTCTCCAGCCGCTCCTTGAACACGAGGGCGGAAAATCCGATGGAGACCAGAATACTCAGCTTGTCGATCGGGACAACCACGCTGGCCAGCCCGTCCTGCAGCGCTTTATAATAGCACAGCCAGGAGCCTCCGGTAGCGACGCCGGAGAGGCAGATGAAGCCAAGTTCCTTTTTCGGGATGCCCTTCAGCGTATGCTGCTTCCCCTTCACAAGCACGATGAGCCAGGCCATGATGAGCACGACGCCGGTGCGAATCGCCGTGCCGAGGTTGGACTCCACCCCGTCTATGCCGATTTTGCCGAGGATTGAGGTAAGGCTGGCGAACACGGCCGAGAGCAGCGCGTACAGCAGCCAGCTCTTTTTCTCCGCCTTTTCGGTCGGCGCGGCCTTTTTCTCGATCATCAAAAATGTGCCGACGCCAATCAGCAAAACAGCAATCACCTTGAGCCAGGTGATCCTCTCTCCAAGGAAGATCAGTGCAAGCAGAATGGTCAGCACGGTGCTGGACTTATCAATCGGCACGACCTTGTTGACATTCCCAAGCTGCAGCGCCCGGAAATAGCACAGCCAGGAGGCGCCGGTCGCGAGGCCGGAGAGAATCAGGAAAACCCAGGTTTTCGCGCTGAGTTCCGTAACGGTGGGCGCAGAGCCGACCATCCACACCATCAGCCAGGAGAACACCAGCACCACGACGGTGCGAATCGCGGTCGCCACGTCAGAGTCGGTTTTCCTGATACCGCACTTTGCAAGGATGGCCGTGATCCCGGCAAAAAACGCCGAGCCGAACGCAAAAAGCACCCACACAACCCGTCACCTTTCTTTTCATCATGAAATATATGTATGGGAGGCTGCCTACCCCGCCCTTAGCATTTCAGCAGCTCGTCAAAGACATTTTAAAAAACCGGGGCGGTTCTCCTCCATAAGCCATATGGGACGGAATAATTATAGCATATTTTTAAAACGCTTACAATCACGCCCCCTTTGCAAGTTTCTGGCAAACGCAAAACACAAAGGGAAACGGCGGCCGGCCTCCCGGCCTCTTTGAAAAAGCGCCGCCTTCCCATGCAGTGCGGCCGTATTTTTTTGCAAAGCGCCGCGGTAGCGTCTGCAAAAAAATTTATGCCGAGCGCCCCTCCGGCAAATTCCCGGTATATTTTTTGACAGCCGCAATTGCATAGAGCGCGACCAGCAACTCCGAAACCGGCATGGCCAGCCACAAGGCATCCGCGCCGGCAAGGGACGGAAGAAGCAGAATCAAAATTCCGCTGACCAGAACCCCTCTTGCCACCGATACGATAAAGGCCGCTCTCGGCCTCATGATGGACTGAAAATAGTAAGTCGAAAAAATGTTGAAGGGCAGCAGCAGAAACGACAGCGCATAGGTGCGGATGATCGCCGGCGCTATATTCAGAATCTCCGGCGTCGGCGTCATAAAAATACGGATATAGAGATTGGGGCAGGCCATGCTGAGGCCGGTCCAGAACAGGCTGAAAAACACCGTCGTCCACAGCGCCAGCCGAAGCGTCTCCCGGATGCGGCCTCCCTTTCCGGCGCCGAAGTTTGTCGAAACAATCGGCTGAGACGCCTGCCCTACGCTGTACGCGCAGCACTGGACAAAGGTGCTGACCTGAATGATCGGGCCGTAGACTGCCAGCGCGTTCGCGCCGAGATACTTCATAATCTGGCGATTGAACAGCACGGTCAGAATGCCCATTGCCACATCGACGAAAAAGGAGGAAAATCCCGTGACCACAATCTCCCCCAGCTTGCCGAAGATGCCTTTCGGCCTCACCAGCCGAAGGGTATTTTTGCGGCTGAGGAAATGCGTCAGCATCACAAGGAAGGAGACCGCAGAGCCGATGGCCGCAGCAAGCCCCGCGCCATAGATGCCCATGTCGCAGGTGAACACAAAAAAGTAATCGCCAAAGACATTGAAAATACCGCCGGCCAGCACTGCCAGCGTCGCCAGCCCCGGATTCCGGTCATTGCGCAAGAAGGCCGCCAGCATCTGATTGAACAGAAAAAGCGGAAACACATACAGGATGGGACGCATATATTTTTGCGCCAGTATCAGCAGCGATTCATCCGCGCCGAAGAATTGCAGCACCGGGCGTTCAAAGCAGATCACACCGCCCCAGCTGAGGAGGGACAGCGCAGCCGCGCCAATTACCGCCGCCGTAAAATACCGGTTTTCGCCGCCGCTGCTTTTCTCCATTTCTCCGCGCTTTGTACTGAAAATCACGCTGCCGCCGATCCCCATCAGCAGGCCGAGGCTGTATATAATATTCCAGACCGGCGCCACAACCGCCAGAGCCGCCGTCCCCTCCGGTCCCTGATACTGCCCGACCATCGCCATATCCACGATCGAGTAAATCGAGGCAATCAAGGCGCTGCCAAACGCAGCCGACAGATATTTAAAATAAATTGGCCTGATCTTTCCGTTCAGAAGATCCATTTTACATTCCTCCGTTTTGCATGAAAAAGCCGGATAAGAAACAGACATTTCAGTCTGTCTCTTATCCGGCTGCCGTTTCTCTGAACCACTCGCCCTCCGAAAATTGCCTCTAATTTAGCACAATCGCATTGCAATGTCAACCGTTTTGTTTCCGGGTTTTAAAAAACAGACAGTGCCACAATAACCGCCAGAATCACGGAAAGAACTCTCTTCTCCAGGGTTGTTTTGGTGTTCATCTCATTACTCCTTTACACGCATTTTGCGATGGCCGCAGATAAAACCTCCGGCGAGACAGGCTTTTTGTGGAAATACGCGCAGCCAAGCCTGTACGACTGCACGCCGAAGCCGTTATCATCCGAAAACCATATGACCGGAACATTTTCGCACATGTCCCGGGCGGCGATCACGCCCTCCATGCCGTTTGCACCGTCCATCGTGATCACGACACAGGACGGAGGGCTGCCTCCAAGCCCTGCGATGAAGCTGTCATAATCCGGGTATCCAACCACCTGCATTTGGCGATAGCGGCAATCCGGCAGGGCGGCAAGGGACCGCACGAATTTATCCTTATCCGACTCCGTTCCGTATAAAACCAACCGCATAAGGCACCTCCTTCGCGGGCATAAGTATACACAGATACCATAACGGATAGAACGCGTTTGCGCAACCGGTTTGGCACAAGCGGTCAAAAAACTGCACAAGCGGCAATTATTTTCGAGATTGACGCTTTGTTTTTTCATCATCGTGTAGTATAATGGCTGTAATCAAAACGCATTGACCGTACAGCATAAAGAGGGGTTTTGGCTTTGAGGATTGCAATCGTTGACGATGACATTCGGGTGTTTGAGCGTCTGCAAACCCACTTTGGTGAATTGCTCGGCGCCTCCGCCGAGCTTACACACTTCCCGAGCGGAGAGGCGTTTCTGGCCGTCTGGCAGCCGGAGATGTTCGACCTTCTCGTTCTGGATATATTCATGACCGGGCTGACCGGCGTGGACGTGGCGAGAGAGGTGCGGAAATCCGACCGTGAGGTGCGCATCGTTTTCTCCACCACGAGCAACGAATTCGCCAGCGAGAGCTATGAGGTCGGTGCCTGCTACTATCTGCACAAACCCTTTGGAAAAGACCGGGTAAAAGCCATGCTGGATCGGCTGAACCTCGCCGAAATTGAAAAAATGCGGACGGTAAAGCTTCCGGACGGTACAAACACGGTACTCCGCAATATTGTTTACGCCGACTGCGCGCAGCACTGCGTCACGCTGCACAGCAGGCGAAACGGGGACACCGTCGTGCGCGCCTCTTTTTCGGAGGTGGAAGCGCTGCTGTGTGCATACCCGTATTTTTTTGCCCGTCCAAGGGGATCATCGTGAATTTTTATGAAGTCGAGACGCAGACCGGCGACACCTTCCGGATGTGCGACGGAAGCATTCTCCCCATCAGCCGGCGCCGTGCAAAAGAGGTGGCGGAGGCCTACTCCTCCTTCCTGTTCGAGCAGCTGCGCAAGGGAGGCGATCGGTAATGCCGCCCGTTTATCGAGTTGCCGAGATTGTTCTATACTCGCTGCTGAATTTTCTGCCGTTTCTTGTGCTGGCGATCTATCCCTTCCGGCACAGTCTGCGCTTTTCAAAGGGCGTTACCGGCGGGCTGATCGGACTGCTCACAGGGTTTCAGATACTGCTCGGCGCATGGGTCAGCTTTGTCCCGGGCAATCACGCCGCAGCAGCCAGTGCGGCCAGCACAATTCTTTACGCGGCATTCTATTTTCTCGCCGTCAAAAAGCATTTCGGAAAGACCTTTTTCACGCTGCTGATGATCTCCAATATTGCGAACCTTGCCGTGATTTCCGCAAAATGCATGGAGGGAATCCTCTTCCCCGCGCTGGCGGTGCAAAGCTATCGCTGGTCCTTCTCGCTGACGCTCTTTGCCGTAGAGGCCGTCCTCGCCGTGCCGATTTTTCTTTATATGAAAACGGTCTTTACGCCGGCCGTGGAAAAAGAGCCGTCCGGGTTTGAGTGGCGGTATCTGTGGCTGATTCCCGCGACCTTTTACCTGATGTGGTATTTTGCATTTTACGGCGTCGCCTCCCGCTCGGCGCTGGAAATTGCCCTGCGCCCGAAGAACACGCTCTTCCTTTTCATCATCAACGTGGGCGCTATTCTTGTGTATTATGTTGTAACCCGCCTGATCCTGGAGCAGAACAAAACGCTCGAGCTGAAGGAGAAAAACCATCAACTCACCATGCAGGCGATGCAGTATGAGAATTTGCGGGAAAAGATTACCGACGCCCGCCGTGCAAAGCATGATGTGCGCCACCACATCACCCTCATGCGGGAATATCTGAACCGCGGCGAGCTTGACGCGCTGCGCAGATATCTCAGCGAGTACAGCGAGAGCCTTCCGGATGACTCGCTTGTACGCTTCTGCGAAAACACCGCAGCCAACGCGGTTCTCCTCTATTTCGCGCAGCAGGCGAAGGATAGCGGCATTGATTATATTGTCAAGGCGGAGATTCCGGGCGACATCTTCGTTTCGGACACCGACATTTCCGTACTGTTCGGCAACCTGATCGAAAACGCGCTGGACGCCTGCCGGGGGGAGACTTCGGAGGATCGGAAAATCATTGTTCGCGCCGGACTCGCCGGCGGTTCGCTCTGCATTACGGTGGACAACACCTTCACAGGCCTGCTCAAGCACACAAGCAGCGGCGAGCTCGCCTCCACAAAGCACAGGGGGCTCGGCCTCGGCACAAAGTCGGCGGAAAGCATTGCCGCACATTACGGCGGCGTCTGCCGTTTTGAGGCGAAGGAGGGTATGTTCTACGCTTCGGTGATGTGCAGCAGAAAATAAAGCAGACAAGCGAAAGCCCCCGGCATTGCCGGGGGTTTTCTCATATCAAAACGCCGCAAGCCGTCCGGTGCGCTTAAACGGCATTAAGAAAAACCGGAAAGGCGGCCATGAGGGTAAAACCGCCGCCCAAATCGCGGCATTCTGGAAGCCTTTTCAAAGGCGTCGCCGCAGTGCCGTCGGGTCGCCGGGTCGCCGTCGGGTCGCCGCAGAGTCGTCAATCCGGAAGCCTCAAGCGAAAAACGGCCACAGAGCAAAGCTTTGCCATTCGGATAAGCCTCCGTGCATTCCGGGCGGCGGTCTGCGCACGCCGCTCCTCCGAAAGCCATCCGGTCGTCCGGTCGTCCGGTCGTCCGGCAAAGCTGCCGCCCAAATCGCGGCCGCCGTAAAATCAATACGGCAAAAGCTTGTTTACCGCTTTCACAAAAGCTGTCCTTTCCTGACGGCAAGGCAGTAATTCACATGCTCAAAGGCCTTCAGATCGGCTCCGGTTTATTGCTGTTTTTCTTCAAAAACTGATTATTCAAACGGTCTACCGCACGCTTGATATAAACCAGCTCCCCGGCGCCGCCCATCTTTTTGAGCAGAGAGTACGCCTGTACGGATTGCCCAAGTCTTGTTCCGACCTCTGCCATTTCGGCAGCGTATTTCATCACGGCGGCTTTGTCACCGTCCTTTGCCGCCATTTGCAGCAGACGCTCTCCGATGGCTACTTTTCCTTTCGTGACCTGTCCGTTACCGTTTGCCACGCTTGCCCACTCATCTTTTGCGTATTCAACGCCCTGATTTTTGATGGTGTTGTTTGCATAGCTGATCGCTTTTTCATCGCCGTAAGGCGTATAGGACAGTGCCTCGGTCAATACGCCTTGTTTTATGGTGTCGGCAAGGTCATCGGTAATCGTTCCGCTTTCCAGCAAAGTCCGTGTAAACCGCATGACCTTCTTGTTATCAGAGGTTTTCGCCGGAACTTCAACGTCGACAGCCGCCTTTTCTCCACGCGGCAGCGCACCGTATTTTTCAAGCAGCGCACGGATTTCTTCGTCTGTTGAAAAATCTGCAATGCTGGATTTTGCATTTTTCTCTGAGCCTTGCATATACTGTGTATTGACAGCACTATTATCTTGTGATATAGTGGGGTCAGCAGATGGATTATTTAACTTGATCCGGCTTTTGCCCGATCTTGGCGATCCATCTGCTATTTTTATTTTGTGGATATAAAATCGGTTGCCCCGTGGGGATTTTCGTATATCCATATCCACATTGTAAGTTACACCGTCTACCGTGATTGGAGCCGTTAAATATGCATAGGTTGCCTCGCTCTTCGAATTATGATAGTTAGAGGCCTCTTTTGCGCGGACTTCTCCATACTTGATCAGC
>UQRS01000042.1 GCA_900543525.1 uncultured Oscillospiraceae bacterium | reverse complement strand
CCGTTTTAGGCACAAGAGCAGAGATGGCGGCCTCAATTGCGGCGGCATAGCCGTCAACCGTCGCCTGTTCATCCGCCGTAAGGTCGCGGACAACCGCCCCAATCGCCGCCTGCAGCTCGGCCCAGGAGGCCGCGGTGTAGTCAGCTTCGCTCAGGGCAGCCGCCTTCTCCAGCGCGGCGTCCACAGCGGCGTAGTCGGCGCTCGCCGGGGCGGGTGCGGTAAAGGGCAGCACCGTATCATTCAGGGTGAAATCCCGGAAGGTCGCCGGAATCTCCGCCGTGTTGGCCATACTGCCGCCCTTGCCGGTGAACAATCCGACCTGCACCGCACCCGAAAGGCCGGCATTCTCCTTCGTCCAGACCTTCTGCCAATCGCTGTTGTCGGTGCTCCAGTATGCGGTCAGCGTGCTGCCGGCACGCTCAATCTTCAGATAAATATCCGAACCGACAGCCGTGTCCGCAACCGCGTTTTCGCTCGGGTTGCCATCCTGCACGCTCACACCGCAGATGCAGTTGTTCCCGTGTCCCGAGTGATACCGCCGCTGAACCGAGAAGATCTGCGTATCTCCTGCGTATACAATCAGGCCGGCCGACTGATAATCGGTGTCCGGCGCAAAGCTCAGCTTCACGCTGGTCGAGAAGTCTCCCTCCGCCACGTCGGTCAGCAACATGTTGGTGTACACCCGGTTGGAGTCCCAGAGTTCTCCGGCCGTCGTGTAAATCGTCACCTGCTTCTCCGATTCCAGATCGTAGAGCGCCTTATTCTCATTCTTCATCATCCAGCTGTCCGAGAAGGTGTAGCCCGATTTCTCTTTAAGATTTGCAATCGCCGCTGTGATCGCGGCGGCCATGGCATCTACATTCTCCTGCTCGCTGGCGAACTTGCCGCGCACAACTGCGGCAACCGCCGCGTCTACCGCTTTGCAGCTGGCCACTGTGTAGGCTGTACGGTCGATTTCACCGGCCGCCGCCACCGCGGCGTCCACAGCGGTGTAGTCGGCCTGCGGCTCGTCGCGCAGGAGGAATTTCGCATCCGCCCAGGCGCCGTTGGCTCCGGTTACACTATTTCCACTCTGGTTGATGCGAATGGTAATTGTGCTCTTTCCCTGTACGTCCAGCGTGACCTTCTCCGCCTCGGTCTCACGGGTAAAGACAACCCCCCGGATATTCTCGGGCGTGGCGTCCTCGCCGTCCAGATTCACCGCAAAGGTGCATTTTCCGGACGCGGCGCCCGTGATCCCCACATAGGATTCAAAGCTTTCCGCCCCTGTCGGAATGGCATAGGTCACATATCCCGTCGCGTTGAAGGAGACACCCTTCACCTGATTGGTCACAACACCGTTCATCACCAGCGTCCAGGCCTTGCCCTCCACTGCGGCGTCGGTCCATTTTCCGGCCCAGCTGAACTTCTCATCGGTCGAGTCCAGGTCGGACAGGTAGGTTACCGTCTCCAAAGGCTCTGCAATATTTACGGTCAGAGCAGCGGTAAGCCCTTCCGGATTGACCACGGTATCATCGGTAATCGTGCCCGTCAGCGTGTGCGCGCCGGGCTGCTTCGCCTGCAAAGCCTCCCAGGTTACGGCGACCTTGTCAGTCCCTCCCCCGGAGAAGCCAACCTCTACCGTCGCGGGGAGGACATACCCCTCTCCATAAGCCAGCTGCATATCCGCCGGATTGGTAACCGAGGAAACCTGCCGGCCGGCATCCTTTTCGGTGAATTCAAAATAATCCACCGTTATCCGATCTCCCTTCGAGGTGGAGACCAGGGTAAAGGTTACGGTGTTCTCCCCCTCATTCAAGCTGACATCACCGATATTGGCCAAAACCATTGCGTTTTTCTTGGTGGCATAGGTGCTGATCGGATCGCCGACCGCCACCCCGTTTACCGAAACCTGCACCACACCCGGGTTGCCGTCGTGCGACCGGTACTGCCAGGAAAGGGCGTACAGCCCGGCAGACATATCCGATATGGTATAGGTTACATACTCTCCGACACCTCCGCCGGACACCTGCAGATAACCGCTGCCGGATATGGCGTTTCCGCCGGGACTGTAAGTGCCGACCGACCCGGAAGCATTTTCGCTGACCACATAGCTGGCCGTTTCCCCCTCAAAGCGGGTCGCGGTCCCTGCGGCTGCGCCGACCGACGACAGCGTGCAGACCGAGAACATCGACACAGTCAGCATGAGCGCCAGTGCAAGCGCAAGAAATCTTTTTACGCGCATAATTTCTCCTCCTAAAAATTAAATGGCTTTTTATTATGCACACTTCCCGTGGCCGTCCCTCGTCGGAGAGATAACCTTCCCGAAGTGGGCCGCCGAAAGCCGCAGGTATTCACCCGCGTATTGACCAAATACAATAAAAAACGGCAGGCGTGCACAATAAAATTTGTTTTTTACTTCCAAAGTATAACATCTCCGCGCACAACCGCGCAATCAAAATATTGCTAAAATAAATGCATTATTTGAAATGTTTTAACTCTTTTTCCTTTAATAAATGATATATCTATCAGACTTTTCTGTTTTAAAGTCGAAAACGCAGCAAATTTTCGCAATATTTGAAAAGTCCCCGATCAAAAGCAAAATTTCTTTTGATCGGGGACTTTATAATACAGCCTCACGGCAAAGAGAAGCGACAGCCTCACCGCACGCTCACGGCGCGCGCATCATCTGCGCGATGGCCGCAAGCTCCCTCAGGCGGGGCAGCGCGTAGGGGAAGAAGGCCTGATACGCCGCACAAAAGCGATTGAGACCGGGTCTCCCCTCCACAAAGGGCTCGCGGTGGCGGCGACAGCCTCCCTTGCAAATCGGGAACCATCTGCACGCCCGACAGGCCTCATCCACATAGCGGGAGGGGGCGACAAACGCCGCGGCAGTGTCCGAATGAATCATCTGGTCAAAGCTCTGCGTGTGGACGTTCCCCATGCAGTAGCGATCCAGAACATAAAAATCGCATGGGTAGACCGAGCCGTCTCCCTCCACCACGCAGCAGCAGGAGCAAACGCCGTTCATGCCGCAGTTTTCAGCCGGCTGTCCCATCAGGAGTGAGACGTAATTGTCAAAATTGCGGATGCTGACATAGCTCCCGTTCTTCACATCCTCATAATAGAGGTCGAAGGTCGTTTTGAGAAAGCCGGCATACCGCTCGGCCGTCAGGGAATAGGGATAGCTGCTGTCATCCAGCGGATCCAGACAGGGAATAAACTGCAAATATCCGATCCCCTGCTGCTTGAAAAAGTTATAGACCCGTCTCCCATACCTTGCAACCGCATTGTTGACGACGCAGAGCACGTTAAAGGCCGCATTGTGCTTTTTGAGCAGAGAGACGGTTTTCATCAGCCGGCTGTGGGTGCCTTTTCCGGCGCTGTCCAACCGGAACTGGTCGTGAATGTCCTTGGGTCCGTCGATGGAAAGCCCCACCAGGAAATCATTCTCCGCCAAAAAGCCGGCCCACTCGTCATCAATCAGCATCCCGTTCGTCTGAATCGAGTTGTGGATACGCAGCCCCTTTACATTATAATCCTTCTGCAGCTTCAGCAGCCGCCGATAGAAATCCAGCCCGGCCAGCGTCGGCTCTCCCCCCTGAAAACCGAAGGCACAGTCGCCGTCGGCATATTGCAGCGCCGAACGCACCATCGCCTCAAGCGTGGAATCCTCCATCATGCCGCAGCTTTGCAGCTGCCGATGGCTCACCACATCGTGATAGAAGCAGTATTTACAGCGCATATTGCAGAGGCTGGACGCCGGTTTTACCAGAAGATAAAGAGGCGGCATCTTCCTTCCCACCTTCCATATAAAAGCTTAAGGCCGCGATCAAAGGCATTTCTCCCGCTCCGCCGGAGGGCAGGTGTCCGACCCCTTCCTCCGTTTCAGGAAGGAGAGCTTGGTCTCCGACAGAAGCACCGCGCAGAAAATCAGCAGAAAACCGATCACAATGCGGGGGGTCAGCCGCTCGCCGTACAGCGCAACCGAAAAGACGACGCCGAACACCGACTCCAGCGACAGGAGGATGGAGGCGGTAGCCGGCGGCGTATATTTCTGGCCGAAATTTTGCAGCAGCAGCGCCACCGCCGTGCAGGGCACCGCCAGATAGCCGATACCGAGCAGCAGCGGCGGCTGATTCCAGACAATGCCGGCTCTGTCCTCAAACAGCAGCGTGCCGGCCAGCGCCAGAAGGCCGCTGGAGGCAAACTGCACCACCGTAAGGAGAACCGGGTCGCGCCCCTCGCTCAGCCGGCAGACCGCAATGATGTGCGCGGCATAGAAGAAGCCGCCGCAGAGGGTCAGCACATCTCCCCGTCCGATGGAAAAATCGTTCGTGAGGGAGACAAGCCCTATCCCGGTAATGCAAAGCAGCGCCGCCGCAAGGTTATACCGATCCGGCCGCTTCTTCCCGACAATCCAGTAGAGGAAGGGCACCAGCACGCAGTAAACCGCCGTTAAAAACGCGTTCTTGCCCGGCGTCGTCTCGGTGATTCCCAGCGTCTGAAGGGTATAGGCCGCAAAAAGCAGCAGGCCGAGCATCCCTCCCTGCCGGAGATATTTTTTATCCATATGCCGCATCCGCTTCCAGAACACCGCCGTAAGGATCAGGCTGGCCGACAAAAAGCGGATGGCCAGCAGCAGACAGGTCGGAACCGTGTCCACCACATCTTTTACAATAATAAAGGAACTGCCCCAAATCAGCGTTGCGCCAAAAAGCGCGGCACGAGCCAGTCTGTTGCGATTCGATTCTTTCACATTCCTCTGCCTTTCCAAAAAACAGGCCCGACAACAGCGCCGAGCCAAATCCTAACTGAGCCAGGCCGGCAGCACGTAGCTGATAAACGAGATGATAAGGCCGGCCACTACCACGCCGGCCGCAATCGCCGGCAGCGATTTTTTAATCCGGATATCCAGCGCGTCTGCCACCAGCGCACCGGTCCAGGCGCCGGTTCCCGGCAGCGGAATCGCCACCAGAATGAACAGCCCCCATATTTTATACTTATTGACCGTGGCGCTCCCCTTTTCCACCTTGCGATCCAGAAAAGCCATAAATCGGTCAAAGGCCTTGATCTTTCGCAGCAGGGCAAAAATTTTCTTCAAAAACAAAAGGATAAAGGGAATGGGCAGCATGTTCCCAAGAAAGCAGATCAGGAACGCCTTTCCCCAGGATATGTTCAGCAGCGCCGCCGCAATCAATCCGCCGCGCAGCTCGACCAGCGGCAGCATCGAGACGATAAACACCACCAGCTCAGCCGGCAGGCTGTCCCGCAGTGCGTTGGTGATACTTTCTACCATACTGTTCCTCCCCATTCCTTCGCTTCCGCCGTCCAGCCCGAGGGAAGCGCTGCCTCTCCCGCGGCGGAGGCGAAATAGCTGTACCCCGACCAAAGCGCCAGCAAAAGCAGCACGACCGCAATCACCGCGATCACAATTTTTGCCACGCGGCCAACCGCCAGCGCTTCCTCCTCCGGCGGGGGGGCATCCTCCCCATCCGGCAGCGCCTCCGCCCGGAGCCAGTCGCCCGGCTTCGGCGCATCCTCGGTCGGAAGATGCATTTTCTTCATCTCAACCGGCGGAATTTCGGCCGCGCGCGCCTCCTTCGGCCGTTCCTTCGTCGAAATGGAGGCAGGCTTCTCCTTCGGTTCGGGCGCGGCGGCAATCCGGATATTCTTCAGCTCCACATGCGTCCGCGGGAGGCTTTCCGGCTCCCGCTCCGGGAAGGAGAGCTTCTCCGGCAGCCGATCCGCTTTCCCCTCCCGTTCGGGGGAGAGATGCAGCCGCGGCAGCCCCTCCAGAATCTGTTTTTCCGCAGCCGACGGCTCCTCCAGCTGGGGAATACGCGGCAACTCCCGCCCGGTTTTGGAGGCCGGCCGGCGAGGCGTCAGAACCACCCGCTCGATTTCAAGCGGCTCGGGCACGGCGGCAGCCTCCGCTTCCGGCGCGGGTACATCCGCCCTCTCCGGCACTTTTGCAAGAGGCTTGTCCGCCGCGTTCGCCGGGCTGCCGGAAGCGGCAGTCCCTGCCTCCTGCAAAGGTACATCCGCCTTTTCCGGCACTTTTGCAAGCGGCTTGTCCGCCTTGTTCGCCGAGCTGCCGGAAGCGGCAGCCTCCGCTTCCGGCGCGGGTACATCCGCCCTCTCCGGCGCTTTTGCAAGAGGTTTGCCCGCCGCGTTCGCCGCAGGGGGCGGAGTCTGCGCCCCACCCGCCAAAGCGTATCGGGAGAGAATCTGCGGCAAAATCGCCTCCCGCAGCAGGCGGATACGACCGGCGCGATCCTCATCCAAAAAGAAAATCGTCTGTGGTCCGCTGGAAACGGATGCGCCGCGCAGCCGGCCATCCAGAGCAAACGGCGTCGACCCGGCCGGAAAAACCAGCGTCTCCTCCCGGGTCGCACCGGCCAGACCAACCCTCTGGCAGGAGAAACCGATCGCCGCAGCCACCGTGGCCGGCAGATAAATCTCCCCGTAAAAGCCGCCGATGATCAGAATAATCTCACTCCGGCCTACCGCACGGCCAAGCGCGTGAACCGCCTCCACCCGGGTGGAGGCGGTCTGGGTCAGCAGGCGAAGGTCATATGCGTCGCCGTGCAGCTCGGATTCAAATCTCCAATCGGCCGGCGTGCAAAAATAAATGATATCTACACGTACATCCTTGTTCAAAACGGCTATCCTCTTTCCCTGAAAATGCAAGACATCGTTGCCGCGTCATCCATATTTTTTATTCCAGATCCGGCTCGGCGGCTTCGGCGGCCCCGGACGAGCTGTCCGAAACCGTGTCTCCCCCGGCCGAAGAGGCGGGGACGGCCGGCGCCGCGGTCGACGCTGCAGATGTCGCCGCAGACGATGCAGCGGAGGAGGTCCTGCCCCCTGCCGTCGAGACGGTGGCCGTCCACCGTGTGCTGGAGATCGAGGAGACCCGGCTGTTTGCGGCGTTCTGTGCCGCCGCGTCGGCCGTTGTATTAAACTCCCTCGTGTCGATGTCCAGCGACGGCTTGGAGCCGCCCTTTTTATCATACCAGGCCTGCGGATAGAGCGGAGAGGGATTCAAAACGACAGCCGAAGGATCGACCGTCTGCCCCTCATCCTCCCGCACCTTACGGGCCATCACGACCAGTCGGGCGTTGTCAAAGTCATAGATGCAGGTGGAGAGGGTCAGAATCTCATCATACGGCTGCACATCCACCGGCGTGTTGTAAATCGAACGGGCCTTGCAATTTTCAATCCAGCGGAGGAACTCCGACTGGGTGGAGAAATCCGGGATCCGGTAATTGAAGATAAAGCCGCCGTCATGCTTGGACTCGGTATTGGTCACCATCACGGCAAAGATCTTGTACTTGCCCAAATCGTACAGCGTATCATAATTGATAATCATGTGCTCTTTGGTGAAGGCCAGCTCCCGATACTTGCGCAGGTTGTTGAACATGGTGCCGTCATTCATGTTGTGCCCGTAGATAACCTGATTCTGGCTGACCGCATCGCGGGAGAAGGTCGAGCTTGAATCGAGGAACAGCGCCCCATACATGTTGTTCTCCCTGTACATGTTGTGGTACACATAATAGTTGTTCTTCTCCTGCTCGGTCGTTCCCTTGTCGGTATTGTGGAAAACCGGGTTGTCAATATTTGTATCGTCGATGCTCAGCCAGCCGATGGTATCCGAGTTCATGGCAAGCAGCGCGTCGAATTTTTTGTAGATGCCGTCCTCTCCCACCTCATCGTTATCGGCGACAACCTTGTACAGATCCTGCACATCGGACAGCTGCTGCCGCTGGAAATATCCGTTGATATAGTAGTTGGCAATATATGCACCCGAGCCGATGAGGGCGATCAGTGCGATCAAAAAGATCAGCTTGCGCAAAACCTCCCCTGGGCGGTCGCCCTTGCAGGGGAAGAGGGCACGGCCAAGCCGCTTGTACCACGGCTTTTTCTTTTTAGGAAGTGGAAGCGGCTCTGTCTTCGCGGCCGAATCCTCCGCCGCCGGCGCCGAAAGCGGAACATCCTCCGGCTCGCCGGCCGCAACCGGAACGGGGTTTCCGCCGATTTCCTCCGGCGTGAGCGCACCGGTGCGCGCCGCCTCCCTTCCGGTGTGCGTGGCGGCGCCGGAGTAAAGCTCCGTGCCCTCCTCCGCACGCTCCTCCGCCGGAGTCGACGGGGTTTCCGGAATTTGCGGAGTCTGTGCGGTTTGCGATTGCGAGGCAGCCTCCGGCCGAGGAGCCGTAGCGCTCGAAAAGGCCGCCAGCTCAACCGAGGTAGGCAGCAGATGGTCAAATATGCCTGCGCTGTAAATATTCACCGCCGGCAGACTGTCCTTTTTCGGCAGACTGCCGCACAGATACCTGCGGGCGAGGTTGAGGGCCGACTTGGCCGCGATTTCGCGTATCGTCTCCCGCTCGTCGCGGCGGCCGCGGCCGAGCATGAGCCGTTCCACCCAAACCGCCGTGCCGTCGCACAGTGCGATGTAGACCAGGCCGACCGGCTTATCCTCCGACGCGGCGGGCCCGGCCACCCCGGTGATCGAAACACCGATGTCGGCGCCACTGATCTCCCGCACGCCGAGAGCCATACCGGCCGCCGTCTGCGGACTGACCGCACCGTGCGCGGAGATCACCTCCGCCGGGACACCCAAAGCGTTGGTCTTGACCGAGTTGGCGTAGGCCACAATCCCCATATCAAACACAGCGGAGGAGCCGGACACCTCGGTCAGCTTTTTGGAAAGCAGGCCGGCAGTACAGGACTCGGCTGTGGCGATTTTCATTTTCTGCTGCTCCAGCAAAGCGATAACTGCCTGCTGCAGATTTTCGGTGTCCACACCGTAAACATAATCCCCCATACGGGCGGTAATCTTTTCTACCATCGGGCGGCAAAGGCGGTCGGCCGCAGCCTTATCCCGGCCGGAGGCAGTCACCCGGATCTCAACCTCGCCGGTCTTGGCATAGGGCGCGACGGTCGGGTTTTCCGACTCGAACAAATCGGAGAGCTTTTCGGCCGCAGCCGCCTCCCCAATCCCGAACAGACGGACAGAATGGGAGAGAATGGCCGCGCCGCTCTTCCCCGCGAGATAGGGGCGCACCTGCGTTTCAAACATCGGCCGCATCTCATCGGGCGGGCCGGGCAGCAGGATAACCGTCTGTTTCCCGGAGGAAATCGCGATTCCCGGCGCAGTGCCGTTGTCGTTCTGGAATACAACGGCTCCCTCGGGAACCATCGCCTGCTTGCGGTTGTTGGGGGTCATTTTTCGCCCGCTGCGGCGAAAGTACGCCTCCATCCGGCGGAGGCTCTCCGCGTCCTCGACCAGCGGCAGGCCGAGCAGATCGGCGACCGTCTCCTTGGTCAGGTCGTCCCCCGTCGGGCCGAGTCCGCCGGTCAGCAGCACAAGGTCACTGCGGCTGAGCGCTTCGGCCACCGCCTCCTTCAGCCGGTCGGGATTGTCCCCCACCACCGTCTGATGAAAAAGATTGATCCCCAGCGCCGCCAGCTCGCGGGAGAGGTACTGTGCATTGGTGTTCAGAATATCGCCGAGCAGCAACTCGGTTCCCACACAGATGATTTCACCGTTCATATATACCACCATGCCCCAAAAAGCCAGGGGGCTTCCTTTCCTCGGCGTAATACCGCGTAGCGCGCGGCGTCATTCTCGGCTGACGGGAGTGAACCTTGCCAGCTTAAAAGAAAAACCAAAAGGCCGGTTTTTCCTTACTCTATTCTACCCCACATACTGCACCCGTACACCTTCAATCGCCCTGGCAATCAGGTTATCGAGGTCGAGCGCCGCCTCCGCCTCGGCCACTTTTTCGAGCACCGGGCGAGTTTTGGGATGCCGCGGCGTAAAGACGGTGCAGCAATCCTCAAACGGGAGGGTAGAAATATCAAAAGTATCAATTTTTCTGGAAATGGCGATAATCTCTTCCTTATCCATGCCGATCAGCGGCCGGAAAACCGGCATTCCCACCACCGCGTCGGTCACGCCGAGCGCCGGCAGCGTCTGACTCGCGACCTGGCCGACGCTCTCCCCCGTAATGAGGGCGAGGCTGTTCCGCCGCCGCGCCAGCTGTTCGGCAATCCGCATCATAATCCGCCGCATGATCAGCGTAAAATACTCCTCCGGGCAGAGGCGTCCGATCTCCTCCTGTATCTCGGTGAAGGGAACAATCTCCAGCCGGATGGTGCTGCTGTACTCGGCCACCTTTTCCAGAAGGTGGATGACCTTCAGCTCGGCGCGCTGGCTGGTATAGGGCGGGCTGGCAAAATGAACGGCGTTCAGCTCCAGTCCGCGCTTGGCCATCATCCAGGCCGCCACCGGGCTGTCGATTCCGCCCGAAATCAGGACGGTCGCCCGGCCGCCGCTGCTCACCGGCATACCGCCGGCGCCGGTGATCTGCCCCGCGTGAATGTAGGCGCCGAAGTCCCGCACCTCCACCATCACGACCAGATCGGGGTTATGCACGTCAACCGACAAATGATGGAATCTGGAGAGGAGGTAGCCGCCCACCTCCCTGCAAATCTCCGGCGACTTGCAGGGGAAATTTTTGTCGGCGCGCTTGGCCTCCACCTTAAAGGTAGAAATGCCCCGCAGCGTCTCGGCAAGATAGTCGGCGGCCGTACGCTTGATAACCTCCAAATCCTTCTCGGTCACGGCCGCCCGGCTGAAGGCGGCGATGCCGAACACCTTTTTCACCCGCTCGACCGCCTCGTCGAAATCGTACCCCTCCGTTCCCGGCTCGAGGTAAATGGTCGACTGCGCCTTGCGAATTTTCAACGCGCCCAGCGGCGACAGCGTCCGCCGCAGATTCTTAATCAGAATATCCTCAAAGGTCGAGCGGTTGAGTCCTTTCAGCGCCAGCTCGCCGTTTTTGATCAGCAGAATTTCCTTCATCTGTTATACCTCATGCCTTTCCATATGCTTCACGCCGGCAGAAAATCTCTTCCTGAAAAATTTGCAGCCGGCAGTATATCTTTCGAAAACCGGGCGCAGCACGGTTTCCGCTTTTCCGGGAATCCGGTGCCGCGCCATCAGCGCGGCGGGAGGCGGTTTCCGCCGACAGGATTCCCATGGGAACCGGGCGCAGCACGGTTCCCGGGGTTCCTTTTCAACCGGGCGCTGGCCGCCCGAATCCCTTCGGCCAGGGCGGCACACTCCTCCACCGTGTTTTCCCGTGAGAAGCTGATGCGCACCGCGCTGTCCACCCGCTCGCGCGAGAGTCCCATCGCCGCCAGCACGTGGCTGCCCTTTCCCTTTGAGCAGGCGCTCCCGCTCGAGACATAGAGTCCCCGCTCCTCCAGAAAATGCAGCATGGTCTCCGACCGGATGCCGGTCACCGAAAGATTGAGAATATAGGGCAGTCCGTCGGCCGGCGAGTTGACCTCGATCCCCGGCAGCCCGCGGAGTCCCTCAAGCACCGACTTTTGCAGCAGTGCCGCGTGCGCGGCGGCCTCCTTTGGATCGGGCAGTGCCTCCATCGCGCCGAGCAGTCCCGCAATCAGCGGAGATGCCTCGGTTCCCGGGCGCAGCTTGCGCTCCTGCTCGCCGCCGAAAACCCGGGGAAGCAGCCGAACCTCCCGCCGCTTGACCAGTGCGCCGACCCCCTTCGGGCCGTGAATCTTGTGTGCGCTGAGGGTGATTACATCCGCCCCCAGCTGCTCCATTTTAAAAGGCAGCTTGCCGAACGCCTGCACACAGTCGCAGTGCAGCAGCGCCGTAGGGCTGGCCGCTTTCAGAAGCCGTGCCGCCTCCCCCACCGGGTTGATGGCGCCGGTTTCATTGTTCACCAGCATCATGCTGAGGAGGATGGTATCCCCATTCACTGCGGCCGCGATTTTCTCGGGCGGGATCCGGCCGTCGGCCGCAGGGGTCAGACGAATCACCTCGAACCCCTGACGTTCCAGCTCCGCTGCCGCCTCCAGCACCGAGGCGTGCTCGACCGCCGACAGAATCACCCGTTTGCCGCGGCGGCGCAAAGCGGCCGCAGCGCCAAGCAGGGCGAGGTTGTTCGCCTCCGTCCCGCCGGAGGTAAAATAGACCTCCTCCGCCCGGGCGCCAACCCGCGCGGCGATGGCACGCCGGGCCTCCTCCAGCACGGCCTCGGCGGCGATCCCCATGTCATACAGGGAGGATGGATTTCCCCAAACGCCAGTCAGCATCTCCTCCATGCGCGCAATCGCCGCCGCGCAGGGCTTTGTTGTCGCACTGTTGTCAAAATAACCGCCGCATGCCAAACCGCACCCCTCCCGAAAAAAGGCAGACTTCGCCTTATTATTCTTGTATTATACTACATCCCCCCCTCCTTTACAATAATCAAGTTGTAAATTTGGTATGAATAAAGCCGCCCCGCCCTGCATAAAGAAACTGCGATGAAGCATCTGCGCCGCCTCCCACAAAGGATAGAATCTCTCCCCCGAAAACCGCCGGTCATGCAAAGGCGCGTTCATCCGCAAAGCGGCGGAGTATAAGTATCGCCGCCCGCACAGCAGAAGCGTTTTTGCATTTTTCGATCAAATTCGAAAGGACTCGTTGCTTTTTTTGGCCCATATGCTATACTGAGCTTAATTAAACGATTAGTTATAAGCAAAGGCCGGAGGTTAAAAATGAAAACAGAGCAGCAGCACAACGAAAGAAAACAGGAAATCATGGAAAAATGCTTTGAATGCTACGCCGAAAACGGACTGACAGGCACCGGGATCAAGGCGCTTGCGGCAGCGTGCGGCTGTACCTCCGGCAACCTTTATGTTTATTTCAAAAATCTTGACCAGCTCATCATCGAATCAACCGCCTACTGCATGGCCAAGGTGGAGGATGACTTTATGGCAAAAGCCCCCACCGACCCGAAGGACGTTATGCGCTTTATTGAAGAGGTTCCCTACTGGACGGCCAAAAAGCACGGTAAAAAATACCGGCTGATGTATCAGGTGTACACCCATCCGAAATACATGGAGTATGGGCGGGAATTTTTCGACGGCGTCAACGAGCGCTATACCGAGTACGCAAAGCAGCTGGAGCCGAAGATCGGCATTCCCTACACGGTCATCACGCCGCTGATTTTTATTTTCGTCCGCGCCTGCGTGCACTACGCCATGTTTGAGGATGAATATTATCTCAAAGGGCAGATGGAGGTTTTAAAGCTGGGCGTAAACCTCTTTCTGAACAAATACAAAAACGATTTTGCGAACGGAGGAACAAAATGATTATCGACAAAACATCCGAAGGCGAAAAACTGACGCTGACCATCTCCGGGCGGCTCGACACGAATTCCTCCCCCAAGCTGGAGGCCGAGCTCAAGCAGTCGATCGGAGGGGTCTCGGCGCTCATTTTTGATTTTTCCGATGTGGAGTACATTTCCTCCGCCGGCCTCCGCGTTCTGCTTGCGGCGCAGAAGGTGATGAACCGCCAGGGCAGCATGAAGCTGACCGGCGTAAAGCCGGATGTTATGGAAGTGTTTGAAATCACCGGCTTTTCGGACATACTGACCATCGAGGAATAAGGACGCGCCCCTCGGCAGGAGGGGGCGGTACGGCTTCCCGGATGATTGGGAGGGGGCAAAACGCTTTTTGCCCTCCGGAAAAGCAAAAAAGCGAGAGGGGCGAAGAAAGCCCCGGCTGCCTTTTACTTCCCGATCATCGGTGCGGCAGAGGGACGGAGAGTATATGAAAACCTATTTATGGCTAATGCTTATCGCCACCTTTCCGGTGGTTTTGTCCGCTTTGATCTACCTTGCGGAGCGGACAAAGGCGGTAAGCAGAATCCCCTATATTGTAAAGCAGGTAATCATCGGCGTTCTGTTCGGCGCGCTTGCGATCCTGGGGACGGAATTCGGCGTAAAAACCGACGGAGCCGTCATCAACGCGAGGAGCTTGACAATGTTTCGGGCGGCGGATGCCATACTATAGACGGCAAGCTCATCGTCACCTCGCTGCATTCATGCGATAAGTTCAGCTGCACCCAGTGCAGGCGCGATCACAAAAACGGCAATCAGGATGAGGGATGTCGGCGCAGCGTGCACTGTCCCAACTGCTATTATGGGCAGTCGGTCGGCGCTATTCTTTACTGCAGCGAACCCAGCCAGTGCAAGTGGTAACCTCCTCCCTGCAAGGGGGCGCGCATGACCTTTAAAGCCATGCGGGCCGCGCGCCTCCGATGGGGAGGCTGCAGGCTGCGGGGCTGCCGTCAACTCAGCCGCACAGGAGCGGCGGCGGCAAAGGCGGCAAACGGAAATTCCGCCGAGCATTGCGCCCTGCCCTGCAAAACATTCATCCGAACCAATGCGGATCGCGTCAAGGCCTGCCGGAGGCGCCCACTCCCGGCGGGCAGAGTCCGCTTTCTTACCCGGGGCAGAAAGTCTGATCGGAAAGCTGCGAAAAAATGAAGTATATTCTCAATGAAAATATCGCCCTGCGCTCCTGGACACTCGTTCCCTGCGCCTATTACATAAAAGGCGAGCGAAACGCCCGGGGGCTGAAGGCGGAAGAATTCGAGTTTTTGTCCGTCTGCGACGGAAAGACCGATCTGCCGGCCGAAGCGGAAAGCCCGCTTGCAAAAAGGTTTCTGGAAAACGGGTTTATACACGAAGCGGCGGCGGGAGAGGCTCTCTCGGATTGGAGCAGAGCGCGCGTTTGCCCGAACCGGTATTTTCCGGCGATGAACTGGATGATCACCGGCAAATGCAACTACAACTGCATACATTGCTTCAACGCCGCCGACAACGCGCCTCTCATGAGCGAATGGAGTATGGAGGAGGCGGACCGTCTCCTCCAGCAGGCGAGCGACTGCGGGATAAACGCCTTTACGATCACCGGCGGAGAGCCGATGCTGCACAGGTCCTTTTTCGACATCATAGAGGGCATTTACGCCAGAGGCATGTATGTGGAGGAGCTGAATACCAACGGGTATTTTATCAATCGGCAAACCCTCTCCCGCCTGAAGGAGATGGGCTGTACGCCCCTCATGAAAATATCCTTTGACGGCATCGGCTATCACGACTGGATGCGCAGCCACAAGGGCGCGGAGGAGACAGCGCTGCGCGCGATCTCACTTTGCATCGAAAACGGATTTCCGGTCAAGGTGCAAACGAATATGAATCGCCGCAACCGGGACTCCATGCTGAAAACGGCGGAGATGTTTGACGCCATGGGCGTAGGCGAAATGCGGATTATCCGCACGACCGAGGCGCCGCGCTGGGTGCAGAATGCCGGCGATGCAGCACTCACGCTGGAGGAATATTTTGACGAGGCGACCCTCCTCTGGCAGGAATACGCGCGGGGCGAGCATACGATGCATCTGACCGTCTGGCAGTTCGGGACGCTCTATCCGGGGACGAAGGTTTACACTCTCACCGCCGTGAACACCTGCGAGGGGGAGTATCGGAGCAGCGCGCCGGTCTGCAAGGGCAATCGCGGCATGGTGGCCGTGGCCGCAAACGGCAACGTATTCCCCTGCCATCAGATGTCCGGATATTATGAGCAGCACCACGATGTTCCCGGAAATATAAAGCGAGAGCCTTTGCAAAAGCTGCTTTCCGGCGGAAGATATCTGGACGAGGTTTGCACCACGCTCGGAACGCTGCGCGAGAAAAACAAAAAGTGCGGCAGCTGCCCGCATTTTGAACGCTGCAACGGCGGCTGCCGCGCTGTGGCGCTGGCGCTTACGGGCGACAAGCTCGGCGTGGATCCGTCCAAATGCATCTTCCGGGAGAAGGAATACGACAAAAAAATCGCAGAGCATCTTCCGGGCTATTGCACCGTGCTATAGTTTCGGACGGTATGCTTTGGATTTCGGCCGGCATGTCTCAGGATTCAGCCGGCGCCGGGAGAAAGGGGCGAAGTTTCTCTACCGCCCTTTCGCAAACCCGCAAAACAAAACGGCGGCATTTTGCGGGCGACCGAGGCATGGGAAAACCGCAAAAACGCGCCGCCTCCTTATGCATTTTTTCTGAAAGAATACAAGCGATATCCGATCGTCTGCACGATCATCGGATACCGCTTGTTTTTTTGCGCATTTTCTCCCCGGAAAATGCGGCCGCAGGAAAGAGCTTCCTCCACCCTTCAGGCAGGCCGCCCCTTACAAACTTTTACAAAGCAGGAATTTTTTTCGCACGGCCGGTAAAAATAAACTGTGCCATCGTTGGAGTCGGGAAAGGCGCGGCTTTAAGCCTCTTTCAAAAAAACGCGGCAGCCCCGCCATATAAATCCCCCGGCAGGCGGCCTGCTCTTGATTTCCCGACGATCGGCTGCCCGGCCGATCGGCCGCCTTTCCCGAGCCGGAAGCGGCAAAAATAAATCAAAGTCAAGGTGAGCGACATGAAAACCAGCAACCTCTCCAAACGAAACTGCATCCGGATCATCAGCTTCACAGCCGTTCTTGTGATCGTCGCCGGCATTTCGCTGATCACCCTCTACACCGAGCGCAACAGCTACCGAATGCAGGTCGAATATGCCTACGAGCTTGCGCTGGAGGATCTGACCGCCTCTCTGGAGGATATCGACACCGAGCTGAAAAAGGGCGTCTACTGCACCTCGGCCGCCGGCTGGAGTGAGATCGCCTCCAACCTCTCGGCCGCGGCGGGCACGGCGAAGTCAGCCCTCTCCTCCCTGCCCTTTTCCGGCCCGGAGCTGACCACCGTCGGCAAATTTCTTTCCCAGGTCGGCAACTACGCCGGAAGCATCTCCCGCAAAATGGCGGAGGGCACCCGCCCGGCCGATCGGGACACCCAGAACCTGCGCCTGCTCTCCCAGACGGCCGCCTCCCTCTACTCGGCCGTCAGCGACGTGCGGTACGGCATTTCCAGCTTCACCGACAGCGGAATCGAGGCCGCCGACAGCGCGGTGGAGGAGCTGTCCGCCGCCCTGATCGACACGGATGAGGCCATCACCGACTATCCCACGCTTGTTTACGACGGTCCCTTCTCCGACCACCTGCTGAACGCCGCGCCCAAGCTGCTCTCCGGCCACACTGAAATCACCAGAGAGGGGGCGCGGCAGGTTGCCGCCCTCTACCTCGGGGAGAGCACGGCCGACATTCTGGACGACGGGGAGGAGGAAAGCGCCATGCCGAGCTACTGCTTTGCGGCCGGCAACAGCTCGATTTATATTACCAGGCAGGGCGGCTTCTGCTCCTATTTTCGCAAATACAGGGAGATCGGCGACCCGCAGAAAACCTATGACGAGGCCATCCGCATCGCGTCCGAGTATCTGACCCGGCTGGATCTGGGTCGTTTTACCGACAGCTACTACATGACCGACGAGGGCATGTGCGTCATCAATTTTGCCTATACACAGGATGGAATCATCTGCTATCCCGACCTGATCAAGGTGGGTGTCGCCCTCGACACGGGGGAGATTCTGCTTTTCGAGGGGCGCGGCTTTATCATGAATCATACCGCCCGCGACCTGCCGGCCATCACCAAAACGGCCGAGGAGGCGGCGGCTACCCTCAGCAGCTCACTGACGGTGGAGAAGGTGAGCACCGCCCTGATCCCGACCGACGGAGGAGAGGAAAAGCTCTGTTATGAATTTTCCTGCACCGATAAGGATCAGCGGATCCTGGTCTATGTCAACTGCAGCACCCTCGAGCAGGAGAATATTCTCATCCTGCTTATGGTGGACGGCGGCATTTTGACAAGATAGCTGCTTTTTTAAAAAAGCGGCGCTGCCGCCACCCTGCGTGAGAATCCTTTCGCGCGCGGTGGAGGAGGCGATCTTTGCCGAGCTGGAGACGGCCGAAAATTATGACGCGCTGTTTGCCGGGGTGGTTCGCCGGATTGTCGGGCAGGTCGACGCCCTGTGCGAAAAGGTGCAGAACCTCTACATCCGGCCGGCGCCCTTTATCTCCCTGATGATGCAGCCGAAGGAGGAGGATGGCGATATCTCCCGCGGGGGACAGTACAACAATTACGGCTTTCACGGCTGCGGTCTGGCCACGGCGGCCGACGCGCTGGCCAACATCCGCCGGTATGTTTTCGGGGACGGCACGGTGGAGAAGGCCGAGCTGCTCGACGCGCTGCAAAAGGATTTTGCGGGGTACGACCGTCTGCTGACCAAATTGCGCTATCACTCCCCCAAAATGGGGCATGACGACGATCTGAACGACCGGATCGCCGGAGAGCTGCTGGACTCCTTTGCCGACGCGCTGGAAGGGCGGCACAACGACCGCGGCGGTATTTTTCGCGCCGGGACGGGCACGGCGATGTACTACATCTATTACGGCGAGGGGCTGCCCGCAACCCCCGACGGCCGCCGAAAGGATGAACCGCTGGCGGCCAATTTCTCCCCCAGTCTGTTCAGCGAGTGTCCCGGCCCGATCTCGATTATCAAGTCCTTTACAAAGCAGAACCTGCGGCGGGTGATGAACGGCGGACCGCTGACCATCGAGCTGCACGACTCGGTCTTCCGTGGGGAGGGCAGCGTGGCCAAGGTCGGCGCGCTGGTCAAATTCTTTATCGACTCGGGCGGGCATCAGCTTCAGCTGAACACGGTCAACCGCGAAACGCTGGAGGATGCACAGCGCCACCCCGAAAATTACCGCAACCTGATTGTGCGGGTCTGGGGCTGGAGCGGCTACTTTGTCGAGCTCGACCGCGAGTTTCAGGAGCATATCCTGCGCCGGATGGAGCTGGGGCTGTAGAGACTCCCGCCCGGCCGTTATCCACAAGTGCAAAGGGGCGCTGCCCCTCCCACTGCAAAAGAGGGCAAAGAACCCCACTATCTCTCACAAAGAACGTCCCATGTGTACGATAAAAACCGCCCGTCCTGCGTGTAATTATATGCAGGACGGGCGGTTTTTTCTTTCTTTACAATCCCGAAGGAACGCCGTACCCGCTT
>UQRS01000041.1 GCA_900543525.1 uncultured Oscillospiraceae bacterium | reverse complement strand
GGATTTCTTTCGATTTCTCTTAAAACCTCTCGTTTTCAAACAAATGAATTTTGAAAAATGCGAGCCTTTGCGGAAGGGGCGCACGACCTCAACGTGGAGGGCGCTAAAATATTCCGGATGAAATTGGATAATTTAGCCATAGAATATACCTTTTAATTATAGTATACTGCTAGTATACTGCTATTATAAACCTGTAAAGGCAATCGCCCGGCCGACGGTATAGGGCTACATTATAAACAAGAGGTAGGTTTGCTGTACTTTTTGAGGGGGATAAATGGATGAAAAAGTGGATCAGTTTTTTCTTGAGCGTTCTTCTGATTTTCTCCTGCGTGGCCGTCTTGCCGGCGTCGGCGCAGGATACGGCCGTGCTGGAGATCGGGACGGTCACCGGACCGGGAGGCGGCCGGCTTCGCGTCCCGGTGACGCTGAAAAACGCCGGCGCGCTGAAAGCCCTTGGCAACGGCAATGTCTGCGGGATAGAATTTAACCTTTCGTATGATCAGAGCAAGGCGGCGCTGATCGGCGTGGAGAGCGGCCTGCCGGCTGTCGACGCGCAGGGGCGGGCCGGTGCCGGCTGGACGGTGGACAGTCGTGAGTATGCGGGAAAGAATCGGGCGAAAATTATGCTCAGCGATCCGTACAACAATGGCTTTACCGCCGCAGGAGATGTGGAGGTTGCCGTTCTGGTATTCCAGCTGGCCGACACGGGTGAGGAGGACGTCACCGTCGCCCTCACGCCGGAAATTGTGGACATCTGCGACAACGCGCCTCACAAGCTGAACGATCGGGTGGAGGCAGCGGCAGGCTCGCTGACCATCGCGCAAAAGCAGTATGCTGTGCTGTCGGCGGCATCCGTGACCGCCTTCCCTGAGCAGCTGGTGTCGGTTTTCCTCACCTTGAATCGGGCGCAGGCGCTGTCGGCCGACTGCAGCGGGCCGGCGGCGGGCAACGGAACCATATGCGGCCTGGAAATGGATTTGCATTATGATACGGATCTGGTGACCCAGTGTTTCGCCGCTACGGAGCGCGTCTCGCCCACGACCAATGGGTCGGACGGCTATTGGTATGCCGGCGTTCAGCAGCAGCCGGACGGCCGGATTAAGCTGCTGGTAGTGGATCCTGAGCTGGTGGGTGCGGCCGCCGTGGATGAGGTCGTGCTCTGTGTGTTGAGCTTCAGAGTGGCAAAGAATGTGCCGCCGGGAACGGAAATTTCCGTCGGTTTTACGCTGGTGGACATCTGTGACTCCAAGGGCAAGTCGCTTAGCGACTTTGTCCGGACGGAAAGCTTTACGATCAGGGTGGAGGAGAAGATCGTCTCCGATGCGGTGGCGGCGGTGATCTCTGAAATTCAGCGGGTCAGCAAGGTGACCCTGCTCGGCGAGCGGCAGTGTGTGGAGAGTGCACGGCGGGCCTATAACCGGCTCAGTGAGGAGGAAAAGGCGCAGGTGACCAACTATGCCGACCTCCTCGCGGCGGAGGCCAAAATCTCCGAGCTGGAGATTGCAGAGGCCAAAAGGCTGATTTACGCCATCGGCGAGGTCACGTTCGAGAGGGCGGACGCTATTCGGGAGGCGCGCACCTTCTATGACGCTCTGAGCATTGCGCAGCAGGAGCAGCTGACCGCCGAATATGCGATTCTGACCGCGGCGGAGCAGCAGCTGGCGCTCCTTCAACCCAAATTGGGAGATCTCGACTGGGATGGAAAGGTGACTGTCTCGGACGTGGTGGAGCTGCGGAAGAGGATTGTCGCCGGCTGATTTACCCGGGTTCGGCGGATGGCCGCGGCATTCCGTCCGGCTGAAACCGCCGGTTTAGCGAAGAATATTTTGAAAAAGAACGACTGTTTTTGAACAGCCGTTCTTTTTTTGTGCGCATTGGTCAAGCGGTTACAAGATATAGTGCCTGCCCATGATCCGCGGCACAAGGCGCCGAAAAAAGTTTTTCTATTTTTATGTTAACCCCCTTGCAATTGCCCTTTTCGCCCATTATAATAAGTCCAGTGGCTTAAAGTGGCTTATAAAACCATGAATTTGGCTAAAAGTGGTTTAAAAATTCCAAAAACCGATAAAAAAGAGGGAGGTGAGCAGTTGTGTACGGAACCTATGCGCATACGATGGACAAAAAAGGCCGCCTTTTTATCCCGGCCAAGCTTCGGGAGAAGATGGGGGACAAGCTGATCGTCTGCAAGGGACTGGACGGAAACTGCTGCCTTTCGGTTTATTCGGAAGAGGAATGGAACAAACTGACCGACAAAATCCGGGCTTTGCCGAAATCCCGGGCGAGGAAGCTGGAGCTTTTCCTTTATCCCAGCGCCAGCGATTTGGAGTGCGACGCGACCGGCCGGGTCATTATTCCGCAGCTTCTGCGGGATTACGCTGGGCTGGAGAAAAACGTTTCGATCATCGGACTTTCGGATCACGCCGAAATCTGGGATGAGGGCCGCTTCTCCGGAGAGCAGGAGGCGACTACGCCTGAATCCATCGCAAAACTGATGGAGGAGATTGACTTCTGATGGAATTTGTCCACAAGCCGGTACTGTTAAAGGAAGTGCTGGAGGTTCTGACGATTCGGCCGGACGGCATCTATGTCGACGGCACAGCCGGCGGCGCCGGCCATTCGAGAGAGATTGCCGCACGCCTGTCCGACGGGGGGCGGCTGATCGCCCTTGACCGCGATCCCGACGCTGTGCAGACGGCGGCGGAGCGGCTGCGCACCTATCCCGCCACGGTGGTGCAGAGCAATTATTGCGAAATGGATCGGGTGCTGCGCGAGCTTGGTATTTCCGGCGTGGACGGAATCCTTCTGGATCTGGGGGTTTCCTCCTTTCAGCTGGACAACACGGCGCGGGGCTTTTCCTACCACGGCGACGCGCCGCTGGATATGCGGATGAGCAAAACCGGCGTTTCGGCCGCCGACCTTGTGGCGACCTTGTCGGCGGAAGAGCTGGCGCGTATTTTCAGGGATTACGGCGAAGAGAAGTTCGCCTTTCGGATTGCGAAAAACATTGTCCTTGCAAGGCAGAAGGAGCCGATTGCTACCACCGCGCAGCTGTGCGAGGTGATTGCTCGTTCGGTACCCGCCGCGGCAAGGCGGGACGGCCATCCTGCACGCCGCTGCTTCCAGGCGCTGCGCATCGCGGTCAATGGGGAGATGGAGAGCCTCTCGACCGGGCTGGATCGCGCGTTCGGCTGCCTCAATCCCGGCGGAGTGCTGGCGGTCATTACCTTCCACTCGCTGGAGGATCGGATGGTCAAGCGGCGGTTTGCCGACTTTTGCAAGGGGTGCGAGTGCCCGCCCGATTTTCCGGTATGCGTCTGCGGAAAGACGCCGCGCGGGGAGCTGGCGCTGCGCAGGTCGGTTGCCCCGTCGGAAGAAGAAATAGAAAATAACCTCCGCAGCCGAAGCGCCCGACTGCGCGCCGTGCGGAGGATTGGATAAAGAAAGCTGGGTTTGTTTTGAACAATATGAAATATTATACCGACAATCTGGCGTATGACTACAACATGTTCCTGCCCAGAGAAAAGCGGCAGGAGGCGCCTGCGCACCGGCGGACGCCCGATAATATCATCAAAATGCCCGGCATCTCGGGCAAGGCGGGCGCCGTCCGCAAAAAGCGGGAGGAGCGCAAAAGCCGCACCTTCGCGATTTTCACCACCTTTCTGGTGGTGGCGATGGTGTGCAGCACCATCTTCATGCGGGTGCAGGTGACCGAGGTGGAGACGCAGCTTACCGCGGCCAATAAGGAACTGAACGAACTGATCAATGAGCAGACGCAGCTGGAGATGCAGCTGGAACGCAAAATCTCCTTCAGCAATGTGGAGGCGGCGGCCAAGGCGCTCGGCATGCAGAAGAAGGATAAGAATCAGGTCAACTACATCCACACCGGCTCGGAAAGCTGGGCCGAGGTGGTGGGAGAGCCCACCGTGGCCGAGAAAGAATAGTCATGCGGCCCGCCCTTTTGGAATATGATTAAAATGTTCCTGCCGAGGGAGGCTGCCGGCAAACAGATGAACAACGGAATGATACGAGAGTTGATGTAACATTGACTCTCGTTTTACCGCATTTTATGAGAGAGTAGTTTTTTGAATCTTTGAAAAAAGGAGTGTGACGCGGCGTGGCAACCGGACCTACCAAATCCATGTGGATGCGGATGATGGCGATCATGCTGATCCTGGTGATCGGCTTCATGGGCGTTTCGATCGTCCGGCTGACCCAGCTTATGGTAATTGACAGCGCCTTTTATCAGGAAAAGGCGTCGGAGCAGCAGCTCTATGACACCGAGCTGAGTCCGGAGCGGGGTAACATTTACGACGCCAACCGCAGCATCCTTGCCACCAGCGCGACGGTGTGGACGGTGTATATCACGCCGAACGACTTCGATAACGACGCCCAGCGGGAGAAGGTTGCCTCCGGTCTGTCGCAGATCCTTGGAATGGAGTATGAAACCGTCCTCGGCTACGCGCAGAAATCCAGCTCCTATGTGATCGTAAAGAAAAAAGTGGAAAAAGACCTAGCCGATCAGGTGCGGCAGTTTATCTCGGATGAATCGCTCGGCTCGGTCATCGGGTTGGATGAGGCGACCAAGCGGTACTATCCCAACGACAATCTCGCCTCGGTCGTGCTCGGTTTTGTCGGAGACGATAACCAGGGGCTTTCGGGGCTGGAATCCTATTACGAGACCGAGCTGAAAGGCATCCCCGGCCGGGTGGTCGCGGCCAAAAACGCCCGCGGCGCCGACATGCCCTTCAGCTATGAGAAAAAGGTGGAGTCGACGCCCGGAAACTCGCTGGTGCTGACCATTGATTCCTATATTCAGCATGTGGCGGAGAAATATCTTGAGCAGGCGGTCGCAGACAACTCGGTCACCGAGCGGGGCGTCTGCATCGTGATGGACGTCAACACCGGCGGCGTGCTGGCCATGGCGGTCAAGGGGGATTTTAATCCCAACGATCCCTTCACTCTGACCAACCCCGCTGATCAGGAGGCGTTGGCCTCCCTCTCGGGGGAAGAGCGGCAAACCAAATTGAGCGAGTTGCTCAATCATCAGTGGCGGAACAAGGCGATCTCCGATCCGTATGAGCCGGGGTCGGTTTTCAAGATCATCACCGGCGCCGCCGCAATTGAGGAAAACGTTACCGACGCGAGCAAAAGCTACAGCTGCCCCGGTTATATTGTGATCGCGGGACAGCGCTACTCCTGCCACAAGAGGACCGGACACGGTACCGAATCGCTTGAGCAGGCTTTTCAGAATTCCTGCAACCCGGTTTTCATCACGCTGGGGCAGCTGCTCGGCGTATCGACCTTTTCGCATTATTTTGACGCGTTCGGCCTGACCTCGACGACCGGCATCGACCTGCCGGGAGAGGCCGGCTCCATCTATCACGCGGAAAAGAATATGGGGCTGGTTGAGCTGGCCTCCACCTCCTTCGGCCAGACCTTCAAGGTCACCCCGATTCAGCTGATTACCGCGGTTTCTGCGGCGGTCAACGGCGGGTATCTTGTGCAGCCGCACGTCGTCAGCCAGATTCTCGATGCCGACGGCAATGTGGTTAAAAATATCGACACTGTGCAGAAGCGGCAGGTGATCTCCTCCGAAACGTCCAAAAAGCTGTGCGGCTTTCTGGAGGCGGTTGTGGATGGAGGCGGCGGTAAAAACGCCTATGTCGCCGGATACAGGATCGGCGGAAAAACCGGTACCTCCGAGAAGGTTGCTGACGAGCTGGCCGGCACGGGAGAGCGGCTGCGCATCTCCTCCTTCTGCGGGATCGCGCCGACCGACAATCCGCAGGTTGCCGTGCTGGTGCTGCTTGACGAGCCGCACGCCGCCAATGTGTACGGCGGCACCATTGCCGCGCCGGTCGGCGGCCAGGTGCTGGGCGATGTTCTGCCTTACCTCGGCTATGAACCGAACTATACCGACGAGGATATGGTAATCAGCGTCAAGGTGCCGGGCGTCACCGGCAAAACGCTGAGTGAGGCGAAGGCCGCGCTCTCGGCCGAGAGCTTGACGACGCGGGTGATCGGCAACGGAGACACCGTCCTTTCGCAAAGTCCGGGAGAGGGGCAGTACGTCTCTGAAAACGGTGTGGTTGTGCTGTATACCGAGGAAGGCAGCGAGCGAAAGACTGCCACGGTGCCCGACTTTACGGGACAGACGATCGCGGCTGTCAACAGCGCGGCCAAAAATGCCGGCGTCAATGTGGCCTTTTCGGGCCGCAGCCTGACAGCCTCCGGCGTGGTTGCTTATAAACAGAGTGTGGAAAAGGGGACAGAGGTTGCCGCCGGCACCTCGATTACGGTGTATTTCCGGTCCGAGGACAGCTCGGATTGATGCTTTTGGAAAAGGGAGAAAGTAAAGATGAAATTTGGAAAGTTGTATGGGCAGGCGCCGGCCGCCTTTGCCGACGTGGAGGTCAAGGGGCTGACCTGCGACTCCCGCCGTGTGGGAGAAGGGTATGTTTTTGTCTGCATCAGCGGCGCGGCAGATGACGGGCACAAGTACGCGCCCATCGCCCGGGAGAAGGGGGCGGCCATCATTGTGGCGCAGCATGATCTCGGCTATGACAATCAGGTGCTGCTGCCGGATACCAGAGCCGCCTTTGCCGAGATGTGCGCCGCCTGGTTCGGCCATCCGGCCGACCGGCTGAAGATTGTCGGCGTCACCGGCACCAACGGGAAAACCACCGTTTCCTATCTCGTCAAAACGATTTTGGAGGCCGCCGGGCACAAGGTCGGCCTGATCGGCACGATACAGAACATGATCGGGGAGGAGTGTCTGCCCTCCAAAAACACGACGCCGAGCGCGTATGAGCTGAACTCGTTGTTTGATTTGATGATCAAGGCGGGCTGCGATTACGCCGTGATGGAGGTGTCCTCTCACGCGCTCGATCAGAAGCGGGTGGACGGCATCCGGTTTGAGGCGGCGCTGTTCACCAATCTGACTCAGGATCATCTTGACTATCACCTGACGATGGAGAATTATATGGCCGCCAAAAAGCGGCTGTTCACCATGACCGACCGTGCGATCATCAATCTGGACGACGCCTATGGCCGCAGAATGGTGGAGGGGCTGGACTGCGCGGTGGTCGGCTACTCGGCAAAAACGCGGGAGGCCGCCTGTTTTGCCGAGGAGATCCGCTACCAGCCGGACGGCGTGACCTTCCAGCTGGTCACGGCCGGCGGCCGGGGAGAGGTCACACTCCACACGGCCGGGGAGTTCTCGGTCTATAACGCTCTGTGCGCCGCCGCGTTTGCGGTGGACGCGGGCTTTCCGCTGGATTTGGTCTGCCGGGCGCTGAGCGGCGTCGCCGGAGTCAAGGGCAGGGCGGAGGTTGTGCCGACCGGCCGGGATTTTACAATTGTGATCGACTATGCTCACACGCCCGACGGGCTGGAGAATATTTTGAAAACCTTTGAGAAAATTCCGAAAAACCGGCTGATCGCCCTCTTTGGCTGCGGGGGAGACCGGGACCGCACCAAGCGTCCCAAAATGGGCACGATTGCGGCCAAACACGCCGACTTCCTGATCGTGACCAGCGACAACCCGCGCAGTGAGGAGCCGGGCCGCATCATCGAAGATATTATGGAGGGCGTGCGGGAGGCCGGCACTCCCTATGTGGTGATCGAAAACCGGGTGGAGGCCATCCACTATGCCGTCGCACACGCCGAGCCGGGCGACATCATCGTCCTGGCCGGCAAGGGGCATGAGACCTATCAGATCCTGAGCACCGGCACCATCCACCTCGACGAGCGGGAGGTTGTGGCCGACGCGCTGCGCGAGCTGAAATAAGCTTTCTTTGCGCAAAAACGCTGCTTTAAAAAAGGCGCGAGGCCTTTTTTCGCGATGAATGCGATGGATGAAAGAACCGGGACTGCCGCCGCTTGCAGGCGAAAGGAAACATGCCCGGCAGCTCGGTGAAAGGATGAGAAAACAAGATGGATAGATGGCTTCCGATTCTGGCTCTGGTGGTTGGCTTCGGCGTGACCGCGCTGCTCGGCGTCTGGATGGTTCCCTTTTTGCACAAGCTGAAGTTTGGACAGACGATTCTCGACATCGGGCCAAAGTGGCATAAAAACAAGCAGGGCACGCCGACCATGGGCGGAATTATGATCGCGGCCGGTGTTCTGCTGTCCACCGGGGTGGCCTTTGCCGCGTCGGCGGCGGCCTCCGGCGCGCTGTGGGGGGAGACGGCTGACGGCTACCGCATGATCCTGCTGCTGGCCGGTCTCGGCCTCGCGTTCGGAACCGGGTTTATCGGCTTTATCGACGATTATATCAAGGTGGTGAAAAAGCGTAATCTCGGCCTGACCGCCCGGCAGAAAACCATGCTGCAGCTGCTGGTTGCGGCGGCCTATCTGCTGACTCTCCGCCTCGGCGGGATGGAGAGCACATGGATCCCCTTCCTGGGAGATGTGGATGTCATGTCGGGCTGGGGGCTTCTCTTCTGGCCGGTGGCGCTTGTCTTTATCTACGGCTTTACCAACGCGGTCAACCTGACCGACGGAATCGACGGACTGGCCGCTTCGGTGACGCTGGTGGTGGCCACCTTCTTTATTTTGGCCGCCGGCTTCCTCGGGCAGCAGGGGCAGATAATTCTGGCCGCTGCGCTGGCCGGCGCCTGCGTCGGCTTCCTCGTCTGGAACGCTCACCCGGCCAAGGTTTTTATGGGGGACACCGGTTCGATGTTCCTCGGCGGCATGGTGGTGGCGCTCTCCTTCGGGATCGGGCGGCCGATACTTTTGATTTTCGCGGGCATCATATATTTGCTGGAGGCGCTTTCGGTCGTCCTTCAGGTTACCTATTACAAAAAGACCAAAAAGCGCCTTTTTAAGATGTCGCCCATCCACCATCATTTTGAGATGAGCGGCTGGTCGGAGGAGAAAATTGTTCTCTCCTTTTCGGCGGCGGCGCTGATCGGCTGTGTGATCGCTTTTCTGCCGATTGCACTGCGCTGGTAAACCGGGGCTTTCAAATTTTTGCAAAAGGAGGGGCTGGCGTGGCGAGAGAGAGAATCGTCGGCGGCGACGGGGGAGAGAAAAAATTCCGCCTGCTGCAATCGGGACGAATCGACCTGACCTTTTTTTCACTGGTAATTATCATATTGACCATCGGGCTGGTTATGCTGTTTTCGGCCAGCTACGCCTACGCCTATGTGCGGTATGACGACAGCTACCTCTTTATCCGCAAGCAGTTCATTCTGGCCGTGGTCGGCGTGATCGCCATGCTGGTCATCTCCAAGGTGGATTATCACATACTGCGCAAGCTGGCCTGGCCGATTTATATCCTTTCGGTCGTTCTGCTGATTATCGTGCTGATCCTTCCGCCGATGCGGGAGGGGTTTGACTATAAACGCTGGATCTATATCGGCTCTTTCCAGTTTCAGCCGTCCGAGATTGCCAAGTTTGCCATTGTGCTGCTGTTTGCGCATCTGATCTCGATCAACTATAAGCAGATGGAGAAGTTCACCTTCGGTGTGCTGTTTTTCGGCATGCTGCTGATGGTGATCTGCGGCCTGGTCGTGGTGGAGACCCACCTCTCGGCTACGCTGTTGATTTTTGCGATCGGCATCTGCCTGATGATCGTCGGCGGCATCAAGCTGAAATATGTCGCCCTGGGCCTCCTCGGAGGGGTGGGGCTGGGCGTGATCGCCATACTGACCGGCATTGTCGACTATGGCTCCAGCCGGATCCAGTACTGGCTTGATCCCTGGGCCGCCCCGAAGGGGGAGGGGTATCAGGTCATCCAGTCGCTGCTGTCGATCGGGTCGGGCGGCCTCTTCGGCCGGGGGATCGGCCAGTCTCGGCAGAAATACCTCTGGGTGCCTGAGCCGCACAACGATTTCATCTTCGCCATCGTGGCGGAGGAGCTGGGCCTCTTCGGCTCGCTGATCGTGGTGCTGCTGTTCTGCATGCTGGTCTGGCGCGGCTTTGTCATCGCCATGCGTGCGCCCGATAAGTTCGGCGCGCTGCTGGCGGTTGGCCTGACCTTCCAGGTCGGAGTGCAGGCCGCCCTCAACATTATGGTCGTCACCAACACCATCCCCAATACCGGCATCAGCCTGCCGTTTTTCAGCTACGGCGGCACGGCGTTGGTCATCCTCCTGGCCGAGATGGGGGTTGTCCTCTCGGTCTCGCGACGAAGTAATCTGGTCAAGACATAAATTTCCGGATAAGGAGCGGCTCTATGCATATTTTATTTGCCGGCGGCGGCACGGCCGGCCACATCAACCCGGCGCTTGCCATCGCCGGCTATGTAAAGGAAAAACAGCCCGACGCCAAAATCAGCTTTATCGGCACGGCCAAGCGGCTGGAGTCCCGGCTGGTTCCCGAGGCAGGGTACGATTTCTACACCATCGACGTCGAGGGATTCCAGCGCAGCCTGTCGCTGAAAAATATCGGGCGTAACCTCTCTGCGGCATACAAGGCGGTAAAGGCCTCCCACGACGCGCGGCGTCTGCTGGAGAGGCTGAGACCCGATCTTGTGGTGGGCACCGGCGGCTATGTCAGCGGGCCGGTTGTCCGGCAGGCGCAGAAGCTGGGGATCAAAACCGCCATTCATGAACAGAACGCCTATCCCGGCGTTACGACCAAAATGCTTTCGGAAAAGGCGGATGCCGTCATGCTCGCCATGCCGGAAGCCGAGCAGCATCTCAAGCTGCGTGCAAAGCCGTATATCACCGGCAATCCCGTCCGTCACTCGGTGCTGTCGGCCGACCGGGAGCGTGCGCGCAAAGCGCTTGGAATTGACGAGCGGCCGATGATTCTCTCCTTCGGCGGAAGCCTCGGCGCCCGCGCGATCAACGAGGCGGCGGCCGACCTGATTGCCTGGCACTGGAAAAGCGGCAGCCTCTTTCACTTTCACGGGGCGGGCAGCAGTGGGTATAAGGACATGCAGCGGCTGCTGGCCGAAAAGAAGGTCGATCTCGGCCGCGCGCCGACCGTCCGTTTTTCGGAGTACATAAACGACATGGATCTCTGCATGGCGGCGGCCGACCTGGTGATCTGCCGCGCCGGAGCCATCACCCTCTCCGAGCTGGAGGCGCAGGGGAAGGCCGCAATCCTGATTCCCTCCCCCTATGTGGCCGAGAACCATCAGTACCACAACGCCATGACGCTGGCCGAGCGCGGCGCGGCGCGGGTGATTGAGGAGAAGGACCTCACCGGCGCGCTGCTGGTGGAAGAGGTAAAGCGACTGACTGCCGACCCCGCCCTCTTGCGGGAGATGGGGAAGAAGGCGAGAGCGGCCGCCGTTCCCGACACGGCCGAACGCATCTACGCGATTCTGATGCAGCTTGTGTAAGGTGTGATCCGGCACGCCTCCGGAGGGAGGAGCAGATTCCTCCGACTGCTTTTTGGCTATTCATTTTTTAACAAAACGCCGCACCCCGGCATAGGATGATGATGTAAGCGTCCGGGCGGGTGGGGGAGAGATTCCGCCCGACCGAACGCAATACCGCATTTGCGAAAAAGGTTATCCTTGAAAGGGTGCGTGGTAATGGCGAAACTGGTTATCGAGGGAGGGAAACCTCTGCGCGGTGAAATCGACGTCTGCGGCGCGAAAAATGCGGCGCTGCCGATTCTGGCCGCGTCCGTTCTCTGCGGCGGCGTTTGCCGGATACATAATTGTCCGCGCCTGTCGGACGTGGACGCCGCGATGAAGATTCTGACTCATTTGGGCTGTACCTGCGCGCGGGAGGATGGGTGTGTTGTGGTGGATTCCTCCGCCGTCACCTCCTGTGAGATTCCCGACGACCTCATGCGGGAGATGCGCTCCTCCATCGTGTTTCTCGGCGCGATCGCCGGCCGCTGCCGGGAGGCGCGGCTGAGTTTCCCCGGCGGGTGCGAGCTGGGACCGCGGCCGATTGATCTGCACTTGCAGGCGCTGCGCGCCCTCGGGCTTCAGATTGATGAGGCACACGGCGGGCTGGACTGCCATACCGACGGACTCAAAGGGTGCGAGATCACCCTCTCGATCCCGAGCGTTGGCGCGACCGAGAACATACTTCTGGCCTCCTCGGTCGCAAAGGGGAAAACCGTCATCCGCAATGCGGCGCGAGAGCCGGAAATCAGCGACCTCGCCGATTTTCTCAACAGCGCCGGTGCCAGAATTCAGGGCGCCGGTTCCTCGAATATTGAAATTGAAGGGGTGCAGAGGCTGCATCCGACCGCACACACGGTCATCCCCGACCGCATCATCGCCGCGACCTATATGGCGGCGGCTGCAACGACCGGCGGCCGGCTTCGGCTGAAAAATATTCTGCCCTCGCACCTGATCCCGGTGCTGGAGTATTTCCGGGTGGCGGGCTGCGGCCTCGATGTGGCCGAGCGCAGCCTGCTTCTCGAAGCGCCGCCCCGCCTGCATCGCATTCCGACCGTGCGGACGATGGCCTACCCCGGGTTTCCCACCGACGCACAACCGCCGGTTCTGGCCATGAGTACGGTGGCGGACGGCACTTCGGTTTTTGTGGAAAATATTTTTGAAAACCGTTTTCGTTATGTCGACGAGCTGGTGCGCATGGGCGCCAAAATCAAGGTGGAGGGTCGGGTCGCCGTGGTAGAAGGCGTGCCCCGCCTCTCGGGTGCAAAGACCGAAGCGACCGACCTGCGCGGCGGCGCGGCCGTCGTGGTGGCGGCGCTGGGCGCCGACGGCCGCACAGAGATCGGCAATATCGGGCATATTCGCCGCGGATACGAGGATTTGGAAGGCTGTCTTTCCTCGGTCGGCGCGTCGATTTGGGAGGAAAAGGAAGAATAGGATGAAGCGCAGCGCTCCGGCCGCCGGTCGGCAGGGGGTGCGCGAAAAGAAAGGTTGATTGGATCGTGGATCAAAAGGATCGGGAGGCCGCAATGGCTTCCCTCGGCCGACGGCGGAACAGAAAACGGCGGCGGGTCAAAAAGAGCTTTGTGGCGCTTTTGATTCTGCTGCTGGCGGGCGTGCTGGCAGCGCTGTCGCTGACCGTGCTCTTTCCCGTGCGGGAGGTTGCCGTGACCGGCACCTCTCCCTATTCACAGGAGGAGATTCAGGCGGCCTCCGGCGCCGCTTTGGGAGACAACATCCTCCGCGCAAACGGGGAGGAGATTGCCGCCCGGATTGAATCGCAGCTTCCCCTGATCGGAAAAGCGGTTGTGACCAAAAAGATTTTTGGCGGCCGGCTCTGCGTTGAGGTACAGGAGATGCAGGCGGTCTACGCCTATGAAATCGGGGATACATACTGGCTGGCCAACGAGCGCGGAAAGATCGTTGAAAAGCTGGATTATACGCCGGCCGACCTCTGCGTCGTGACCGGGACCTCCTCCGCCGCGCCGGAGATCGGTCAGCCCTATACCATCGAAAACGAGGACGCGCGCGCGGTCTTCCGCGAGCTTACGGAGGCTGCGGCGGCCAAGGGCCTTCGCGTGACGCGGATCGAGCTTGACGACCTTTCCGACATCTGCTTTGTGCTGGACGGCCGGCTGTATGTCAAGCTCGGCAGCTCGGCCGATCTGACCTATAAAATCTCCCACACAGCCGGCACGGTGCAGGAGATGGAGTCCGGCGCCGAGGGGACGCTTGACCTGACCTGGTGGACGACCAGCAAGAAGGAGGCCTACTTCCGCCGCGGCGATATTGAGAAAATCGTCTCGGGCAGCAGCGTGGTTGCCGGCTCGGCCGCCGACCCGGGGGAGGGAAGCTCCTCCTCGGGTGCGAGCAGCACCTCATCCGGCAGCTCGCCCGGCAGTTCGTCCGGGCAGAGCGGAAAATCCTCTGCCGCGGCGACGACTTTCGGCGGCCGTTCTTCGGGAAATTAGCGGAATTTGTCGGATCGGACAGAGTTTTGCGGCCGAAAATCTTAAATTTTCCTGAATTTTCAAAAAATTCTTGGAACTACATATTGAAATTTTGGATGGTTTATGATAAATTTACATTGTATTATTATATCATGACAGATGATAAATTTACTTACATAGTTACGGAGGAATGTTAAAATGCCGTTTGAAATCGCAAACGAACTGGCGGACGTTGTACAGATTAAGGTCGTAGGTGTCGGCGGCGGCGGCGGAAACGCCATCAACCGCATGGTTGCCGACGGCGTTCGCGGGGTTGAGTTTATAGCGGTCAACACCGATAAGGCCGCGCTGCTGGTCTCCAAAGCCACGCACAAGATTCAGATTGGCGAAAAGGCGACCAAGGGGCAGGGCGCCGGCGCGAATCCCGACCGCGGCCAGCACGCCGCGGAGGAGTCTCGGGATGAGATCGCGGCCGCGCTGAAAGGAACCGACATGGTCTTTATCACTGCCGGTATGGGCGGCGGCACCGGTACGGGCGCTGCGCCGATCGTTGCGCAGATCGCGAAGGAAATGGGCATCCTCACGGTCGGTATCGTCACCAAGCCTTTTGCCTTTGAGGGCAAAAAGCGTATGACGCAGGCGGAGGCCGGTATCGAGGCGCTGAGCGAGCATGTCGACAGCCTGGTCGTGATTCCGAACGAGCGGCTGAAGTTCGTGTCGGAGCAGAAGATCACCCTTGCCAATGCGTTTGAGTGCGCCGACGACGTTCTGCGTCAGGGCGTGCAGAGCATTTCCGAGCTGATCAACGTTACCGCGATGGTCAACCTTGACTTTGCCGACGTTACGGCGGTTATGAAGGACGCCGGCTACGCCCACATGGGTGTCGGCCGTGCCAACGGCCGCGACAAGGCGGAGGCGGCGGCTCGCGCAGCCATCACCAGCCCGCTGATCGAGACCTCGATGGAAAACGCCATGGGCGTGATTATCAATATCACCGGTTCTCCTGACATCGGACTGGAAGAGGTTGAGCTTGCTTCCTCTATCATTTCGGAGACGGCCAACGAGGATGCGAACATCATCTGGGGTGCGCAGCTTGACGACTCGATGGAGGATGAGATCCGCGTGACCGTTATCGCCACCGGCGCCTCCTTCGCGGAGAAGGAGAAGAAGGCGGCTTCCTCGGCTTCGGACGATCTGAACAAGATTTTCTCGAATATCAACGAGGACAACGATGACGATTATTACGACATCGCCACCATCTTCAACCGCAATAAATAAGGTTTTAAACGATAAAATTAGTCGCATGCTTTATGCGGCTAATTTTTTCGTTTTATAGAAAATGTTAAGGAGTTAACTAAATTATGAACATACCGAGACCGGAATACCCCCGTCCGCAGATGGTGCGCGACGGCTTTGTCAACCTGAACGGCGAGTGGGATTTTGAGTTTGATTTCGGCTGCAGCGGCCGCGAACGCAAAATGTATGAGAACGGCGATTTTTCAAAGAAAATCCTGGTTCCCTTCTGCCCGGAGAGCAAGCTGTCCGGCATTGCGTACACGGATTTCATGAACGCGGTGTGGTATCGCCGCAGCTTCACCGTCCCGGCCGAGTGGAAGAAGGATCGGGTTTTCCTGCACTTCGGTGCGGTGGATTATTACTGTGAGGTGTATGTCAACAGCCAGAAGGCCGGCAGCCATTCGGGCGGCTATACCTCCTTCTGCTTTGATATCACCGACCTTCTGACCGAGGGGGAGAACACCCTCTGCGTCTATGCCGAGGATCACACCCGCAGCGGAAAGCAGCCTCACGGCAAGCAGTGCAACAACTACTACTCCGGTGGCTGCGATTACACCCGCACCACCGGCATCTGGCAGACCGTCTGGCTGGAGCGTGTACCGGCGAACCACATTGTAAATTTCAAAATTTACCCCAATATTGCCGAGCCGTCGATTGATGTGGAGATTGATGTAAACTGTGCTGAGCGCGGTGCTTCCCTGACTCTCGAGGCCGCATATGAGGGGGAGGCGGTCGGCAGCCTCACACTGCCGGCTACTGCCAATTCGGTGCGGGCGCACCTGCCCCTCTCCCGCAAGGAACTGTGGGAGTGCGGCAAGGGTTGTCTCTATGACCTCAGACTGACCCTCTCCTGCGGTGAGGACACCGACGTGGTGGAGAGCTACTTCGGCCTGCGGGAGGTTTCGTGGGACGACAAGGCGATGTATCTGAACGGGAAGAAGGTCTTTCAGCGGCTGGTGCTGGATCAGGGCTTTTATCCCGATGGAATCTACACCGCCCCGACGGATGAGGATCTCCGCCGGGACATCGAGCTGTCGATGGACCTCGGCTTTAACGGAGCCAGATTGCATGAGAAGATTTTTGAGTCTCGCTTCCTCTATCACGCCGATCGCGCCGGCTACCTCGTCTGGGGCGAGCAGGGCAACTGGGGACTGGAGATTCACAACGGCGAGGGGCTGCGCAACTTCCTGCCCGAGTGGATGGAAGGCATCGCCCGCGACTTCAACCATCCGGCCATCGTCGGCTGGTGCCCGTTTAATGAGACGTGGGATGGCAAGCAGCGGCAGGATGATGTGGTGCTGTCGACCATTTACCATGCGACCAAGGCGATCGATCACACCCGACCGGTCATCGACACAAGCGGTAACTTCCATGTTGTTACCGACATTTTTGACGTGCATGATTACTGCCAGGATCAGGAGGAGTTCCGCGCCCACTATGCCCAGATGCACGAGGGGGGAGAGGCGTATGTTACCTTCTCCGACCGGCAGAAGTACGAGGGGCAGCCCTACTTCGTCAGCGAGTACGGCGGCACCTGGTGGAGCGAGGAAAGCAAGGGTTGGGGCTACGGCCACACGCCGGATAATGTGGAGGAGGTTATCCGCCGTTTCTGCGGCCTGACCTCTGCGCTGCTCGAGAATCGCGGCATCTGCGCCCTCTGCTATACCCAGCTGTACGATGTCGAGCAGGAGGTCAACGGTCTCTACACCTACGCGCGGGAGAAAAAGTTCCCGGAGGAGCTGTATGCCAAAATTCGCGCCTGCCTGACCGCAAAGGCGGCCATCGAGGATGAATAACCCTTCAATTTTTCAAAAAAGAGGTGACAGGCCTTGCCTGCCGCCTCTTTTTGCATTATAATAGAAAGGCTGGTCGGGCTTTACTGACCGGGAATGTGAAAGGCGTGATGTTTTGGACTGGTTTGAAATCCTGATTACCGTGCCGGCTGCACAGATCGAAACGGCCGGGGCGATTGCGAACATGACCGTACCCTATGGGATTTATATTGAGGATTACTCCGACCTTGAACAGGGCGCGCGAGAGATTGCCCACATTGATCTGATCGACGAGGAGCTTTTAGCCAAAAACCGGGAGGAGTCGGTGATCCATATCTACCTGAGCCCGGAGGCCAGGCCGGATGAGGCGCTGGCCTTTCTGCAGGAACGGCTGACGGCGGCCGGGATTCCGTTTACACTCTCCACCGGCAGTGTGAAGGAGAGCGACTGGGCCGACAACTGGAAGCAGTTCTTCAAGGTGACCGAGATTGGAGAGAGGCTGGTGATCCGCCCGACCTGGGAGGAATACACCTCCGACGGTGACCGGACGGTGCTGAGCATTGATCCGGGCGCGGCCTTTGGTACCGGGACGCACGCCACAACCCGTATTTGCCTTGAACTTTTGGACAAATATATAAAGGACGGCGACCGGATGCTGGATGTTGGCTGCGGCAGCGGCATTTTAAGCATTGCGGCGCTGCTGCTCGGTGCAAAGCAGGCGGTCGGGGTGGACATCGACCCGCTGGCCGTCAAGGTCGCGGGGGAGAATGCCGCCCTGAACCACGTGGACGACCGGGCGGAATATATCTGCGGCAACCTCGCCGACCGGGTGGAGGGGAAATACAACCTCATCTGCGCCAACATCGTCGCGGATATTGTGATGGCTCTGACCCCCGACACCGGCCGCTTTCTGGCGGAGGATGGGGTCTTTATCTGCTCGGGCATTATCGACCTGCGCGGGGCGGAGGTAGAGGATTGCCTCCGGCAGAACGGGTTTGAAATTCTGGAAATGGTGGAACGTGAAAACTGGCGCGCCTATGCCGCCAGAAAGGCATAAAGGAGGAAGAGGAATGCTTCAGTTTGAGGAACTGAAACTGCGGCTCGAGGGGCACCGCCCCGAGCTGGACGATTTGGGGGAGGCGCTCAACCTCTCTGCCGCGCGGGAGGAAATCGCCCGGCTGGAGGCCTTGAGCGGCGAACCGTCCTTCTGGGACGATCAGGAAAACTCCGGCAAGGTGCTGCAAACCATCCGTCAGCTCAAAAACAAGGTCGAGCATTATGAGAAGCTGCGTGCCGATTTTGAGGACGCGCTGGTGCTGAACGACCTCGCGGACGAGGCGGAGGATCTCTCCATGCTGGAGGAGGTTACGACTGCGGTCACGGATTTTGAAACCAAGCTGGAGGAGATGCGGCTCTCCACCCTCCTGACCGGGGAATACGACAGCAAGAACGCCATTCTGACCTTCCACGCCGGCGCCGGCGGAACCGAGGCGCAGGACTGGGCCGAGATGCTCTTCCGCATGTATCAGCACTGGGGCGAGCGGCACGGCTACAAGGTCAGCACCCTCGACTATCTCGACGGGGAGGAGGCCGGCCTGAAAAGCGCGGTCATGCTGATCGAGGGGGAGAATGCCTACGGCTATCTGAAGTCGGAGATCGGCGTGCATCGGCTGGTGCGGGTTTCGCCCTTCGATTCATCGGGGCGGCGGCACACCTCCTTCGCTTCGCTCGAGGTTATGCCCGAGATTGACGACACCATTGAGGTGGAGATCAATCCCGACGACCTGCGGGTGGATACCTACCGCTCGTCGGGCGCGGGAGGACAGCATATCAACAAGACTTCCTCGGCCATACGGATCACCCATCTGCCGACCGGGATTGTCGTCGCCTGCCAGAATGAGCGCAGCCAGCACCAGAACCGTGAGATGGCCATGAAGATGCTCAAATCCAAGCTGGTGGAGATCAAGGAGCGCGAGCACCTCGAAAAAATCGAGGACATCAAGGGCGTGCAGAAGGAGATTGCCTGGGGCTCGCAGATTCGCTCCTATGTTTTCATGCCCTATACTCTGGCCAAGGATCATCGGACGGGGTTTGAAAACGGCAATATCAACGCCGTGATGGATGGGGACCTCGACGGATTCATCAACGCCTACCTGAAGATGGAGAGCCAGAAGTAGCGTCCGGCTCCTTTGACACAAGAAAAATGTTAATTTTCTGTCAATTTCGGCGGCTCCCTACTTGCTTTTTCTATAAAAATCCTGTAAGATAGACTGGTAAAAACTTGATGGAGGTAGAAAGCTTATGTTAGTTTCGGCAAAAGAAATGTTAACCAAGGCGAAGGCCGGTCATTATGCGGTCGGTCAGTTCAACATCAATAACCTCGAGTGGACCAAAGCGGTCCTCCTCACGGCGGAGGAGTGCAAGTCCCCGGTAATCCTCGGCGTGTCTGAGGGTGCAGGCAAGTACATGTGCGGCTACAA
>UQRS01000040.1 GCA_900543525.1 uncultured Oscillospiraceae bacterium | reverse complement strand
CGCTATCTCGATACTTAATACTTGCCTTTTCCATATTACTCAATAACTCATCTGTCAGTGCTGCACCTTCACTATCCGATTTCCCTTTCCTTCCTCGTTTAGCGCCGCTCGATGTCCTGCCAGTGTTCTTGCCATAGTCAGGAACGAGTGAATATATGCTTTGTCCTCTGCGCCAGTAGTTTCCAATCAGAATATTCATTCTTCTTTCTCCAATTCTTCAATACAGTGTTTTGCCCAGTCAATATACATCTGAAGGCTTCTTCTGCCAAAATCGACGGTCATTTTCCAGTACATACTCTGGTCTTTCAGGTCATATTCGCTTTCATAAAATCCGATACTGTTTTCAATATCGGAAAACGAGGCCATGTAATTGCGGCAGGCATCTGCAAGCCGTTTGAAATACAGTATGTTTTCTTCACGACTGCGATTTCCAAGAAAAAACACCTGCATCAGTAGTGGCAGACGGATTTCCATTCCTGCGTTTTCAGAACAGAGCCATCTTAAAAGCTCAACCTTTCCGCTTTCCGTAATGGAACAGATATTCTTGTTTGGCTTATCACTTTGTTCAACGGTGGTCATTGTGATCCATCCGTTTTTTTCAAGAGTATGCAATTCTCTGTAAATCTGACTGCTCTGCGCCTGCCAGAAAAAGTTCAGTGATTTGTTGAATATCTCTCTGATCTCATATCCGGTCATGTTGCCGTAATTCAGCAGACCGAGTATTCCGTGTTTCAGCATAGCGTATCCTTTCACAAAACAGTTCATATTCTACTTGTATAATATTATAGTTTACTTGTGGAATATTGTCAAGAACCCCTGCATGAAAAGAATAGCGGCAGGGAGAAGTCCCCGCCGCCATGCATCTGTTATGCGTAGATCAGATCATGATTGACGATCTCCATTGCCGTTTCCCGTACTGCATTCATTCGCTGCACCCAAAGCATCTGATTTTCGGCTTTGAGTGCTTCGGTAATGGCATCTTTCTCAGCAAGCTGCTCTACCAGCCGAAAGAACATATCCTCTGCCTGTTCGTTCAGATCAGCAAGGTAGCCGTTGAGTTTCCCGCTGAGAAGCAGGCTGTTATACAGTCCTTTATGATACTTGCGGATATACCGAAGATGCCGCTGCCCCCATACGCCGATGGGCAGTTGTTCTTCCTCCGGGATCGTCAGGCAGGGAATGTAATAATCGCCTTGTAGCTCATACCAAAGACCGTTGTTTTCATCATAAATGTACTTGTCCATATTCAAAATCCTCCGTATAATTAGTTCGCGTATATGCCACAGTTTCCCGGCTGCCACATGTTGTTATATTGTTTTACCAGATTTTCCTTCCCTTGCTTTTGCCCTTATGAGGTGCTGAGGGCAAGGGTAACACCATGTGAAACCGTATAACGGCAACGGGTGAGCAAACTGCGAAAAATCCTTAGTTTTCAAGGATTTTGGAGGATTTTATTAACGGCTTATAACAGCCGCTAACAGGTTAAGATTTCGATAGATTCAAATTCCAGTTTGTCTTTGTCCGGAAGCTGAACATTCTTCATCACGGGTTCGGAGGTGCGCCGGAAGCAATTACCGCAGAAAAAAAGCCTGCCATATGGCAGGCTTTTTTCGAAAACGAAGAAATAGAAAAACTACTCCCCAAAGAAATCCTCAATCACTTCGGCGAGATGTACGGGATCCAGCTGATGAACGGTGCACCGCAGAGCGAGAACATCGGCCGTATGGAAATCCGGTGCAGGACAGAGGGTAAAAACACATTTTCGCCACTGCTCCTCTGCCAGTTCAAATCCCGCTATTCCATATCCGATTTTCTCTTCCTGGCTTTCGGCGACCGGAAAATACCGGAACATTCACGTCGCCCCCCCTTACAGATTGCAAGCGATGATCAATCGTTTTTATACGGATTCTCAATGCGATTCTATCGCGCCGAAAGATTCGACGCGAGGCTTGCCTCAGGTGGGTTCGCCGACAACCTGTACGCGCAGCATGTTGGTGGTTCCCGATTGGCCGAGCGGTACGCCGGCCGTGATGACCACGAGGTCACCGTCCTTGATCAGTCCGGCGCGGGTTGCCTCCTCCACGGCGTGGGAGAAGAGCTTGTCGCTGGAGGCCTGCTCCTTCAGGACGATCGGAGTCACGCCCCAGGACAGATTCATCTGCCGCATGACCTTTTCGGAGGTGGCGCAGCCGATGATCGGGCAGTCCGGCCGGAATTTGGAGATCATTTTGGCGGTGGTTCCCGATTTGGTCACCGTGATGATGGCCGCCGCCGACAGATCGTGCGCCGCCGCACAGGTCGCGTGGGAGATGGCGTTGGTTACGCTGCAAAGGTCAATCTCCATCTCTGATCGGTGGTTGAAACGCTTTTTATAGTCGATGTCCCGCTCGGTACGCTGGGCAATCCGATCCATCGTCTTGACCGCTTCGATCGGATGTATGCCTGCGGCCGTCTCTCCCGACAGCATGATGGCACTGGTTCCGTCGTAAATCGCGTTGGCGACGTCGGTTGTCTCCGCCCGCGTGGGACGGGGATTGTGAATCATGGATTCCAGCATCTGGGTGGCGGTGATGACCTGCTTGCCGGCGATATAGGCTTTTTTGATCAGCTTTTTCTGGATGACCGGGATTTCCTCCAACGGAATCTCAACCCCCATGTCGCCGCGCGCGACCATGATGCCGTCCACAACCGAGATGATCTGGTCGATATTGTTGACGCCCTGTGCATTTTCAATTTTGGCGATAAGCTTCATATCCTTGCAGCCCATCCGGTCAAGCTCTTCCCGGATCATCAGGATATCCTGTGCGCTCCGCGTGAAGGAGGCGGCGATGAAATCAAAATCCTGGTTGACCGCAAATCGGATGTCGGAGCGGTCTCTGCTGCTGATGTAGGGGATGGACAGCTCGACGCCGGGGACGTTAACCCCCTTGCTGCTGGAGATTTCCCCATCGTTTTTCACAATGCAGGAGATCTCGGTTCCCGTGATCGCGGTGACCTCCATTTCTACCAGGCCGTCGTCAATCAGGATGGTGTCGCCTTTTTTCAGGTCGCCCGGCAGGTTGGTGTAGCTGATCGAGGCGCGGGTGGCGTCCCCGTCCTCCTCCCGGGTGGAGAGGGTGAAGGTCTGCCCCTCTTTCAGCGTGACCGGACCATCCGGAATCCGGCCGAGACGAACCTCCGGCCCCTTGGTGTCGGCCAGCAGCGCGATCGGCACGCCAAGCTCCTTACGGATCTTCTTGACCTGCTCAATCCGGCGTAGGTGGGTCTCATGATCCTGGTGGGAGAAGTTGATCCGCGCTACATTCATGCCCGCTTTGATCAGGGCTTCCAGCACACCGGGTTTATCGGTGGCCGGGCCGAGCGTACAGATGATCTTTGTTTTTCTTGCATACAGCATATCTATATTCTCCCTTTCAGAAAAAACATTCAAAATTTAACCCATTTTATATGATACACCATATTCACGCTTTGCACAAGGGGTATTTTCACAGTTTTAAGAGAAATTTGTTTCGCACGGCCGATTGCCGCAAAAGGTGGTTGCAAAATCTGTAGGTTTTGGGTATTATAAAAACAAATATAGATCGTGTTGAATGTTCTGCGCAGAAGAGAAGTTTTCAGCAAAAGATTTTTGAAGAACGCCCGTGTTTGGCACTTGCCAAACCGCGGCCGGTTTATAAAATAAGTATTTGCAGTACCGTCGCTGTCAGGCGTGTGCGCCCTTGTTAACCGATGGTATCCAAACAGAATATGAAGTTGAAGCGTATGGTTTTACGCTTTGTATGAAATTTCCGGTGCTGTCGTATGGCACGGGGGAAGGTTTGAGTTAAAATGCAGAAAAGAAAAAGACAGCTGTGGATTCTTGGCGGGACGGCCGCCGGCCTGACCGTTTTATTTATCATATTGCTCTTTGTGTCCAACCACATGGCGCGGACAAACGAAGCCGAGCGCAGCACTTCGAGCGAAATTGTCGCACCGGAGGCGCAGGATCAGGCTTCGGTGGCGTCCATTCTGGATACCGGCTCCTCCGAGGCGGAGGCAAGCAGCAACGAGTTGGCCTCCTCCAGCTCGGAGGCGGCTTCCTCCTCGACCCCGGCCAGCTCCTCCGCCGTGGCCAGCACGACCTCCTCTGCAAGCTCGGATACGGTGCAGATTTCGGACGATAGCGGCTCCTGGAATTTGCGGCTGGTCAATGGAAAATATAAGCTGCCGGATGATTTTTCTCCGGATCTGGTTACCATTCCGAACTATAACCGGGACGCGGGGATGAAGTTCGATCGCCGCGCAGTTGACGCCCTTATGCAGATGTGTGACGCGGCCAAGGCGGACGGCGTCAACCTGCTGATTATCTCGGCCTACCGCTCCTACAGCACGCAGGCGTCGCTGTATAACAACAAGGTAAATTATTATCTGAACCAGGGCTACGGCAGGGAGGAGGCCGGAGATCTCGCCGCGACGGTGGTTGCCCGGCCGCAGACGAGCGAACACAACCTCGGCCTGGCGGTGGACATCAACTCGGTGGAGGAGGATTTTGATCAGACCGAGGCCTTTACCTGGCTGCAGAACAACTGTACAAAATACGGCTTTATCATGCGGTATGCCAAAAATAAGGAAAGCCTCACCGGCGTGATCTACGAGCCGTGGCATTATCGTTATGTTGGAGTTGGCATTGCTGATCAGATTATGAAAAAAGGCATTTGCCTGGAGGAGTACCTCGGCAAGTAGCAGGAAAAAGAGGATGGCTTTATGGATAGAGAAAATACGGAAAACGCCGCCCGCCGGCAAGGGGCAGCGGCCGGCAGAGAAAAGCGCAGAGGCGCCCGGTATCAGACACTTGTTTCTTTTCTGCTGGCGTGGATTGCGGTGTTCCTTGTGCTGAACATTATGATGGTCGTGCGCATTGCCGGCCTGGCCGCCGAGGGCCGGCAGATTCAGGAAAACGGCCTCACCACCTCTCAGACAGCCTGAATCCGGGGCGTCGGTATGGTTATTTTGCCGGAGGATTTGGCGGTTTTGGTAAAAATCATGATGCAAAATTGGGAATAATGACGATTTTTGCATTCAAACTATAATAAAAATTGTAGAGAGTGAAAAAGTTGTTGACATTCTCCCGCATTTGGAGTACAATGCTATATGAAGGTGTGGTGTATCATGCCTTCGCTGGATGATTCCATATGATTTCAGGTGCAGTATGAATTTTATCCCGGTTTCCGAATATGCTGAATTTTCTGACAGGACTTTGGCGGCGATGGCCGCTTCCGGGGATGAGGAGGCTGAGGCGGCGCTGGTCGCCCGGTACTTTCCGCTTGTGCGGTCTCGGGCCGCTGCTTTTCTCGCCGCAGGGGAAAGCGGGTTTGAGGATCTCTGTCAGGAAGGGATGATCGGCCTTTTGGCCGCGGTCCGGGCTTACGAGGGGGAGAAGTCTTCTTTCCCGACTTTTGCGCGGCTGTGCATCGATCGGATGCTGTCCGCCGTTCACCGGGGCGACACCCGAAAAAAACGAATCCCCATAACGCAGATCTCCCTTTTGGATGAGATGCATGAAAACGACCTTAGTGTAAAGCTGCCGGCGTCAGAGGCCGGCGATCCCGAATCGATCCTGATCGAGCGGGAGGCTTTTGAACGTCTGAAATTGCGTGTTCAACAGAATCTGACCGAGCTTGAAAGCACAGTGCTTTCCGATTATGTCGGCGGCCGAAGTTATGAAGAAATTGCCGCCCGGCGCGGAATTTCGGCCAAGGCGGTCGACAATGCTTTGCAGCGGATACGGCGCAAACTGAGGTAATTTTATCAAAAACGGTTCGGCCGTTTCCATATGCCCTCGTAGCTTAATGTAGAGCGTTGTCAACCAAAGGTGCCGGTGCAATTCCGGTCGAGGCAAAAACAATTTTTTTCAAGTGAGGTACAAAACATGTTCGAAGACAAGACCCTAATTTGCAAAGATTGCGGCGAAGAGTTCGTGTTCACCGCCGGTGAGCAGGAGTTCTATCAGGAGAAGGGCTTCACCAACGAGCCCCAGCGCTGCAAGGCCTGCCGTGACGCTCGCAAGAACGCCGGCCGCGCCCCCAGAGAGATGCACGAGGCGACCTGCGCTGCCTGCGGCGGCGTAGCCAAGGTTCCCTTCATGCCCCGTGATGACCGTCCGGTCTACTGCAGCGAGTGCTTTGCAAAGATGAAGGAAGAGGCATAAATTTTTACATTAAGCTTATGTCACAGGATTGTCCCGGCCGATTTGGCCGGGACAATTTTTTTGCTTAAAGCCTGACATTCTGCCGACAGAGCCGGAGGGTTTATCCGGCCGCACGGCGTTCGGAATATGCGGGTGCGGTTTTTAGGAGGCATGAAAATCCGGCCGCCGTGCGGCAGATTCCGTCGGTATGCCGGTATGCGGGTGTGCAGGAGAGATTTCTGCGGCGAAAACAAAAGCACCGGCCTTATGTTTTCATAAGGCCGGTGCTTTTTTCGGCTTTTCGGGATATTTTCCGGCTGCGGCAGGCGGTTATCCCGCGACAATCCGCTTGCGAAGGGCGACCACGTCCGCCACGGTGAGGTTATCGTCCGAGTCGTCGAGGTTTCCGGTCAGCCGCTCGGCCGCGTCCGCATCTCCCCGGACGATCAGCTGGCGCAGCGCCACCACGTCGGAGACGGTTACCTGTCCGTCCCGGTTAAGGTCGCCGGGCAGCAGCACGGTGATCCGGAAGGTTTTTGTAAACGCCTCTCCGGGAGAGAGGCCGTCGGCGACTGAGGCGGTAAGCTCCAGCACGCCGGGGGCGGCGGCGGTCAGCCGGTTTTCCGAAAGCTTTGCCCCGGTTGTCCCGGCGTCGGAAATCGTCCAGGAGATTTCGGTTTTCCCGGCCTCCGCCGGGAGGACGATCCCGGAAAGGGTGACCTCCCTTCCGGCCAGAATCATCTCCGGCAGGCCGGAGATATCCTCCACCGGGAGGACGGCATTCTTATCCAGCACCCGGAAGCGGTAACTGCCGCTGCCGAGCTCGATCACGGCGCAGCCGTCCGCATAGCCGGTCAGCTTCGCCGTGCCGTCCGAGACAAAGGGCGTGCCGTTCAGCAGAATCTGATCCTCCGCGTTTTTCAGCGGGAGGCGGAGGGTTGCTGTCGTATTGGCCGGTACGGTGGCCTCGTAGCTGATCCGCAGATCGCTGTCCAGACTCCAGCTGCTCGAAATCTCGCCGTAAATCGAACCGTGGGTCGCCTTGGCGAAGGTCAGGCGGGTCTGATCGGCCGGAATATCTCCGGCCGCGAGGAACTGCGCCGCCGTGAAGATATCATACTGCATATTTTCACCTCTTTACGCAAAGATTTCATCGACCAGCAAAAAGGGCGAAGGCCTTCCGCTTGAGGAGCGGTCAGGGGTCGAGGCTGCGCTGCACCGACGCGGTCGGCTTTAAATCGGACGGCGCGCCGCTGAACCGCCTGCGCCACGCGCGGTAGAAGGTCGAGTAATCGTCAAATCCGCTGAGATGACAGGCGTTTGCAGCCGTCTCTCCATTCAGGATATACTCCCGCGCGCGGATCAGCCGCTTGATGGTGATGTAATCCAGCACGGAGGAGCCGGTCGCCTTTTTAAAAATCCGGCTGATCTGGGACCGGCTGAGGAAAAACTCCTCGCTCAGCCGGTCAAGGGAAAGCTCATCATGCAGGTGCGCGTTAATATAATCAATGACCTGTAACGAAACATCTCGTTTGTTCCATCGGTTTCCCTGTGTCTGCTTGACCAAAAAGATCGTCCGCAGTGTGTTGAGCAGCGGCAGAAGATTGACATCCAGGTTGAGGCGCTGTTCCGCCCGGGTCCTGGCGGGGGTCGCCACCATCTCCCGCAAAAAGAAAAGCCCGGTGGCGGACTGAAACTCCTGCGGGCGGTAGAGGTTGTGGGTGCCGAGCGGCCGGTCGAGAAAGGGCTGCATCAGAATGCCGTCCGGGTCAAGGCTTTGCAATGTTTTCTGCCGGAAGTTGAGCATGATGCGCTCGTACGGCTCTCCCGGCTCGACATAGACCCGGTGTATCTCGGTTGGACGGGTGATGATAATGCAGCCCGGCTCTAATTTATAGGAGCGCCCCTCCACAACGCAGCGCACCCTACCTCGGATAAAGCCCAGAATCTCACAGCAGTCGTGGGCGTGCATGGAATAGTCAGATTCACAAAGTGTGCGGTCGATCGCATGGTGAATGTAGACCTCGTTATCCAAATATTCATACAGCTTTTTAAGCATCCGCCTGACCTCTTTTCATTCCTGTTTATTTTAAGAATACCATGCTTTGCTGCAAAACGCAATAAAAATCGCGATATAAGACAATAGAATTGCGTATCGTGATGATGTATCATCATAATAGATAAAATTACCCCTCTTTTGCGCTTTTAAATAGGCGATCTTACGATACATATGTGCTGCATGAGGGGGAAGGAGTGGATTGTGTATGAAAAAGAGAGAGGTCAGCAGGTTTTTGGCCTTTGTGCTGACGCTGGCTCTGCTGGCCGGCAGCCTGACCTGCGCTGCGCTGCCGTCGGCCTCTGCCGCCGGAGTGGAGGGAGACGGCTTTGCCCTGTTTTTGAATGGGCAGGCGGCCGGCCTCTGCGCCGGGGCGGAGGAGCCGGCGCAGATTCTCCGTGCGATGGAGGATTTGCGGACCGACGTGGAGAAGGTGACCGGCCTTCTACCCATCCTCACCGACAGCGCCGCCGCAATAAGCGGCCGGGCGGTCATCGTCGGCACCGCCGGCCGCGGCGGGCTGGTCGACAGTCTGGCCTCGGCCGGGAAGCTGGATCTCTCCCGTATTTCGGGGGAGTGGGAGGCTTTTACGATCCAGATCGTGGATCAGCCGGCCGAGGGAATCGACCGGGCGCTGGTCATCGCCGGCAGCGACATGCGGGGCACAATCTACGGCATATATGAGCTGTCGGCGCAGATCGGTGTTTCTCCCTGGTACTGGTGGGGGGATGTGCCGGTCGAGCAAAAAAGCGAAGTGATTTTGGAAAAGGCCTCGATCGAAAAGACCGAGAAGCCGGATGTCAAATACCGCGGCATTTTTCTGAATGATGAGGAGAACTTCTCCTACTGGTCGCGGCTGCTGGAGGAGGAGACGAGCAGCCCCGGCACGCCGGGCGCCGCCGCCTATGCCAGGGTTTTCGAGCTGCTGCTGCGGCTGAAGGCCAACTCGATCTGGCCGGCCATGCATGAGGAATCGACCGCCTTTAACGCCCGGCTGAATCCGGAGACCGGGGTTTCCTTTAACGCCGAAATGGCCGACCGCTACGGGATTATCGCCGGCTCGTCCCACTGTGAGATGCTGCTGCGCAACAACGCGACCGAGTGGGTGCCCTGGTGCGAGGCCAATCAGGGCAGGTACAATCTGCAAAAGATCAACAACGACTGGAAGGCCAGCTACGACTATACCGTCAACGCCACGGCGATGGAGGCCTATTGGGAGGAGGCGGTCGCCCGCAATTATAAGTTTGAGAATATGTACACCATCGGCCTGCGCGGAGTGCATGACGCCGGCATCAACTGCTCGGCCCTCTCGGACAAGAGCGTGGCGGGAAAGGCCGGCGTGGTCAAAAAGGCGGTGGAGGCGCAGCTCGCCATCCTCGAAAAATACGAGGAGAAGTATTATCAGGAGACCGGCGAGCGCAGAAGCTTCTTAAAAATCTACTGCTCTTATAAAGAAGCCGCCGAGTATTTCAAATACGATATTTCTCTGCCGGAGGATACCGTCATCATCTGGGGAGACGATAACTACGGCTATCTGCGGGAGGTCGGCACGGCCGAGGAGCTGGCCGCCTATCCCGATCAGGGGGTATATTATCATGTCTCCTACCTCGGGACGCCGCTTTCCTACCTCTGGGTTGCGTCGACGCCGCTCGGCCTGATTTATGAGGAGATGAGCAAGGCTTATAACGCCGGGTCGGACGATTGCTGGATTTTGAATGTGGGAGATTTGAAGCCGGCAGAAATTCCGATGACCTTCCTTCTCGGCATGGCGTGGGATCACGATCGGTACGACGATACCACCATCCCCGATTTCCTGAAAGATTTTCTGACCGCCAGCTTCCCCCTTTCGGAGGCGGACGCCGAGGCGGTCGCTGCCGCGCTGCAGGATTACTATGCCGTATGCTTCGCCAAGAAGCCGGAGTATTTCGGCAAGAGCCTCGGCAGCAATTACAACCTTGTCCAGTACGGGGATGAGGGCGAACGTCAGATCGCAAAGCTTTCGGCGGCCTGCGCCCGCTCTCAGGAGGTGTATGAAAACCTGCCTGCAGCTTATCGCGACGCCTATTTCCAGCTTGTGCAGTACATGCTGCAGGCGGCCAGAGACACTTTGCAAAAGCATATTTATCAGCAGAAAAATCAGCTTTATATGGGGCAGGGGCGGTTTGCCAGCGTCAACGCCTACGCCAAAGCGGCAGAGGACGCCTATGACCGCATTCTGGCCGATTTGAAGTATTATAACAAGAGCATGTCGGGCGGCCGGTTCGACGGCATCCTCGATCCGTACACCTCCATCCGCTCGATCCCGACCATCTCGGGCGCGCCGGAGGTTACTTATCTCAGCGAAAATGTTGCGGTCGAGGGAGTCGGCTCGGTCTGCGAGGGGCAGACCACCGGCGGAGAGTCGGTGACCCTGCGCTTCCACTCCCTGACCGACGACCGGCGTTTCCTCGACATCTTCAACACCGGGCTTTCGGCCAATACATACACGATTTCCTGCGACCCATGCATCCGGCTGACCGCGCCGGACGGCAGCCTCCTTTCGGGGGAGGAAAGGGACGGCCGGGTGGTTTACACCGGCACGGTCGAGGTGGAAGCAAGACTGACCGTCTCGATCGACTGGAGCGGGGCGGAGACCGGCACGACCGATGCCTCCATCACCGTTTCGGACGCGTTTGGAAAGGCCAAAGTCTATCCGGTGGAGATCACAAAAACCTCGCTGGACCCGGCGGCCGAAGCAGCGGCCGGGCACAAGGGGTATTATGAGGTAAACGGCGTCGTCGCGATCGAGGCGGAGCATTACAGCGCGAACGTGTCGGCCGACGGCCAGTACTGGGCGCCTGTGGAGGGGCTTGGCCGGACGGGCAGCGCCGTCATGAAAAATTATCCCGACCTCTCGGCCGACGGAGGCACGGTAACCTCCGACTATGCCGAAAAATCGCCCTATCTGGAGTATGAGGTGTATTTTGAAACGACCGGCAGCTACACCGTCTCCTTCTACCGGCTGCCGACCCTGAACGAGGGGACAAACAAGACCAACCGCACCGCTTTTCAGCTGGACGACGGGGCGTATTACCTCTTCCGCGGCAACAGCCGGGTAGACAGCGAGTACAGCAACGAAACCTGGCGGGCGGGCGTTCTGGCCAATATAGATGTGATGGAGACGACCGTTACCGTAGCGTCCGCCGGCTGGCATAAAATCCGGATCTACAAATCCGACGCCGGCGCCGCCTTTGACCGGCTGGTTCTGAGAAGCGCCGGAGTGAGCGCAGTTTCCTCCCTGCTCGGCGCGCCGGAGAGTTTTACCACCACCACCGGGTATACTGCGCCGGAGGTCGGGGTGCCGCCGGAATTCTCTTTGTCGGAGATCGTGTACGGCGAGCCGGACGCGGAGAAAATCTTCCTGCTGGATTTCAGCGCCGACGCCGCCAAGGCGTCGAGCGGTTATATCGGTGTGGATAACCGGAGTGTAAGCTCGGCGGCGGCAGGCTATGCCTGGGACAGCGATACCTTCGGCAATGTCAAGGCGGCCACCCGCAGCATCAGCTCGGGCGTTTCGACCCGCGATCAGGGCTTTGTCTACGGCACGGCGGAGGCGGCGCTTACCCTCCAGCTGCCCAAGGCGGGAAAATATGTGGTCGGGCTTGCTGTCGGAGATCGGCTGTCGAACGGCGTTTCGGTCAGCGGGATGACGGTCCTCGCGAACGGGGTCAAGGTGATCGACGGCCTGAATGTGGCGGCCGGCCGCACCGTGGAGCGCGGCTTTGTCGTCGACTGTGCGGAGGGCAGCCTGCGGCTGGAAATCTCCGGCAGCCGGTGGGCGCTCGCTGCGCTGGAGGCCGCGCCGTATACCGAGCCGGCAAGGGACAACGGAACCGGAGTGTTCCTCCCGGCGGCCGACGGCGGCATTTATATCGAGGCGGAGGCGGCGCTTGAAAACTCGGCCTATGCCTGGAGTGAAGCCGGCCGGGATGCCGATCAGTCCGCCTGGATGGAGACCTACGGCTCGAGCGGAACGGCCATGTACAGCGGCCCGAACAAGGGCAATAACTTCAGCAGCACCAGCATCGGTTCGCATAACGGACCGAAGATGTATTATAAAATCCGCTTTGCCGAGGCCGGCTCCTACAGCCTTTACGCCCTGGTGAAGTCGCAGGCCGACGTGGACGACTCGATCCAGGTCTCTCTGGACGGGGGAACGGCAGCCACCCTGAACGATACCAAGGATACCGGCGGCGCCTTCAAGTGGTTCAAGCTGGGCAGTCAGATCAGCGTTTCTGCCGCCGGAGAGCACACCCTCTCGATCTGGGAGCGGGAGGACGGCATCGTCGTGGATAAATTTGTCCTCACAAAGAACGGTACCCACGCCGGTACGGCCGGCAAAATGTGCCGGGAGGGCGCCACGCCCGACCGCACCGACCTCGACCGCCTGATTGCGGAGGCCTCGGCGCTTTCCGGTGCGGATTATCTTGAGGCGCAGTTCGCCCTCTTGCAGGAGGCTCTGCAGCAGGCCAAGGCGGTGGCGGCAAACGCCTCTCAGGCCGAGATTGACACGGCGGCCAGCCGTCTGCTGGCGGCGATGAACGCCCTGATCGACCCGTCGGTTCTCGGGGCGGATATCACGACCGGCCGCACCGCCCTCTATACCTTTGAGGATGGCTGGAACAACGCCCTGAACGCGGCCGAGACGGCCTCTCCCTGGCAGAAGGGAACAACCAATCTGCCGCAGATTATGGAGGACGCCGACGGCGGCCGCGCGGTGCGGGTCTATGGCGGCGGCACCGGAAATTCCTCCGGCGTCAGCCTGCCCAATCCGGTGTACGGAACCGACGCGGCGGACGGCTTTACCGTCTCCTTCCGGGCGAAGGGGGTCAGCTTTGATACCTACGGCTGCCTGTGGACGGCAAACGACGGTATGAACTATACCTGGCTGACCGGCGGCATGTACTTCGGCTACGCCGGCTCGCGCGGGTATGTTGATATGAACAAGACCGCCGGCCTGTACAGCGTCAGCAACAACATCTGGTACACCCTGACCCTTACCCTGACCGAGCAGGAGGCTGTGCTGTATATTGATGGGAAGAAAATTGCCTCCTCTCTGGATAAGAGCTACACCTCCGGCTACAATACGGCCGACCTTACCCGCGTGATGGATGTTCTGCGGACGGCAAAGACGGTCGAACTGGGCGGCAGAGCGGCCTCCTGGGGATCGGGTGCTTTCTTTGCCGATGACGTCATCCTGTTTGACCGTGCCCTGTCGGAGGCGGAGGCCGCCCGGCTGGCGCTGAACCTTGTGGATAAAACCGCGCTGCTTTCAGCCATTCAGGCGGCGGAGGACGAGGCCGGGAAAACCGACCTCTACCTGCCCGAGAGCATCGCGGCCTATCGCGCCGAGATTGAGAAGGCGCGCGCCGTCGCCTACAGCAACAATGCGACTGAGCAGACGGTAGCGGCCGCCCTCTCGGCGCTGGAGGCGGCAAAGTCCCTCCTCAAAACCAAAGAGAGTGAGGCAGCCGCGGCTGCTGCGGTGGATCGCCTGATCGCCGCCCTGCCGGATGCCGACCGCCTCACGGCTGAGGACGCCGCCGCGGTAGAGGCCGCGAGAGCCGCCTATACCGAATTGTCCGATTACGGGAAGGGGCTGGTCTCCGGCCTGGCGCGCCTGATCGCGGCCGAACAAAAAATCGCCGAGCTGACCGGCGGCGCAGGCATCCTCAACCTTGTCTGCAACGACACGGCCAATGATTTCAACTGGGTTGTGCGCACCAATCTGCAGGTCGGGGATCAGGCCTACAGTGACCGCAAGCAGCTTTATTTCGACAGCAGCCTGCCGGCCGAGCTGATCGGCTCGGACTGGATCCGCAGCGCCATGAACTCCAAGTCGTGGAATTCCGGCAAGGTGCTGTCGAGCTTTGACGTCTCCTGCGATACCGACCTGTATGTGGCGTGGCCGGTGGCGTGGACTGCGCCCGACTGGCTGGGCAGCGCCTCCGGGTGGGAGAAAACCGACACGCAGATCACCTTCTGGAACACCGATTGGAACGCTACGCATGACAGCGTCATGCAGCTTTATCACCGCCGGGTATCGGCCGGCGAGCATGTCGAGCTGGGCTGCCTCGGCACATCCAGTGCGGCGATCTACCTCGTGTTTTTGCGGCATCAGACGACCGTGACGCCCGAAAAGCCGCTGCCGCAGAAAACCCTCTCCCGCAAGGTGAAGGTCGCCTGCGTCGGAGACAGCATCACCTACGGCTCGGGCTCGACCGACCGGAACAAGACTGCCTACCCGGCGCAGCTGCAAAGCCTGCTTGGAGAAAGCTATGATGTGCGCAATTTCGGCCTTGGCGGAACGACCCTCATGAACGCAACCGACAAGCCGTACACTAAGCAGACGCAATATACGGACAGCCTCGCCTTTGAGCCGGATATTGTCATCATCATGCTGGGAACCAACGACTCCAAGCCGAAGAACAGCGCGCGCATTCCGACCGAGTATAAGCGGGATTACCTCGCGCTGATTGAGACGTATGCGGCGCTTTCCTCCAATCCGAAGATTTATATCGCCACCTCGCCCTTCTGCCCGAACAATCCGGAAAATCCGGGGAGCAACGACATCATCGGCCCGGTGATCGAGCAGCAGATTCTCCCTTTGCAAAGGGAAATCGCTGCGGAGAAGGGGCTGGAGCTGATTGATATGAACGCCGCCACCTATCGGCTGAGTATTTTCCCGGACAGCGTGCACCCGAACGACGAGGGCTATCGTCTGGTGGCCAAGACCTTCTATCAGGTTTTGTTTGACTATCTGCCGGCCGGTGTTACGGAGATCGGCAGCACTGCCGCCGATTTTTCCGGTTTGGATGCTGTGCTGGCCTCCGCAAACGAGGTCGGGCGCAACAATGTGACGGAAAAATCCTTCGCCCGGCTGGAGCAGGCCGTCGCCGCGGCAGAGGCGCTCGACCGCGGCAGCCTGACCTCGGCCGATCAGGATACGGTCGACGCGCTGGCTGAGGCAATCCGGTCCGCAATCTCGGCGCTGATCTGGCGCGGAGATATAGACGGCGACCGCAAGGTCACCGTGTCAGACGTGGTTCTCCTCCGTCAGCTGATTATGGCGGGCGCCTGCTCCGACCGCGAGCTGGAGGCGGGCGACTTCGATCAGAGCGGAACACTGACCGTGTCGGATGTGGTCGACCTCCGCCAGTGGATTGTCACCGGCTGATTGAAAGGCCGCATATGTCCCTTCTGCCGTGCTCTGTGCGGCAGAAGGGGGCGCGCCGGTTGGCAGAGCAATACTGCCGGCCGGTCGGTATTTTACAGTTTAAACCCCCGCGCCTGAGGCGTTTCAGTCCTCAGGCGCGGGGGTTTTTATATGCCTGCCTCCCGGAAGGGAGGTTCTGCCCCTTTTCCGGGGAAGCTTTCCCCCTCTCGCCTTCAAGCGGGAGGAAACAGAAAGCCCCTCCCGGATGCGGATTTTCCGGGAGGGGCAAAGAGAGGAGTGGTGCTTGGCTGTTTTTATGTGCCGAACGCCAGGGGGTTTTCGGCCGGCTTACTGTGCGACAATCAGGGCGCGCAGCGTAACTACGTCGGAGACGGTCAGCGTATTATCCGTATTATCGACGTTGCCGGCTGCAAACTCCCGCTCTGTCCAGCTGCCGGCCGTGATCAGCTTCCGGAGAAGCACCACATCCGACACGGTGACCTTGCCGTCGTTGTCGACGTCGCCGGGCGTTACATCCGGCTCCTCCGGCGGAAGCTGCGGGATGGTCAGCCGGATCGGAAGCTCTGTGCTTGCCTCTCCGTATGCGATGCGGATTGTCCCGCCGATCGAGCCCGCCTGGTCGGTTGTGGCAGGCGAGAGGGAGAATGCCTCGCTCCAGCTGAGGGAGAAGCCTTCTCCGGCCGCCTTTTGCAGGGCGTAAAGCAGCGCCTTTGCGGTGGTCTGGTTGCTGGGAGTATAGGCCTCCAGCGCTGCTTTGATCGCCGCCTCGGCAGCCTTCAGCGCCTTGTCGGAGGTGGCGGCGTTCGGCTGCAGCTCCAGTTTGTCCAGACCGATATAATAATTGCTGGCCGAGGCGTTTTTGCCGGCCATTTGCAGGCTGATTGTGTGCTGCCCGACCGAGAGCGCCAGCTCTCCAACGTCAAATTCGGTGACACCGAGGGTGGAGGAGTAGCAGTCGATCGGGTTGCCGACCGCATAGCCGTCGACCAGCACCTGAACCTGTCCATAGTCGGCGGCGGTCGTCATCCGGAGCGTCAGCTCATACCGGCCGGAGACGGCTGTTTTGATGGGGAGGGAAAGCAGCCCATCGGCGGCGGTGCATTTCCACCAGAGGTGCTTGTTCCCACTCCAGGACCGGTCGCCGGTGGTCGCCCAGGTCATGTCCTGCAGCTCGACCTTGCCGCTGGTGCAGTCGAGGACAAAGGTGGACAAATCCTCCCCTTCGTAGGAGAGTGCGGCCTCCAGCGCGTCGGGGTGGTTGAAATCCCGCTCTTCGGGAAGAAAATCGTTGACCGCATGGCTTTTCGCATCCTCGGCCGCGAGGTAGTAGAAGGTAGTGGCGGCCATCTTGACGCTTTTATCGCCAAAATATTTTTCCATGTTCGCGTCGAAGGAGGTGTAGAAGGGCAGGCTGTCGGTGATGTGGAAGCGGTAGTTGACCTTGTTGCCCGGATCCTGCAGCATGTTCAGGCCGATGTTGCCCTCGCACAGCGGCTGTCCGTGATAGGCGCTGCTGAAAACGGTCGGCATGCACCAGGCATAGCCGAAGTAATCCTCCGACCCGGTGCCGTACCAGGAGGGGAATTTCTCCCCGTCGATGAAGAATTTATCGTCTCCCTCGCCCCACCAGATGGACTTGGCCGACTGATAAATCTGCATCGACACGCCGACATAGCGACCCTTTCCTTCGGCGTAGAAATACTGGCTGTCGGGGCTGCGGCTGTCGGAGGCGGCTCTGTCCTCCATCCGTTTCCACTCCGCCCCGAAGCGGAGATACGACTCCGCCGGAGCGGAGAGCGGCGCGGTGGTCACCGACGCACTCAGCGATACATCCGAAGCGCCGGTGTTGATGATCTCTATTCGGATGCCGTTTGTATAGGGCATGAACCACCGGGCGTACATTTCGCCGTTCTCCCGCACCCCGGTGACGTAGGACTGATAGGGTACGATGCCCGAAGGCGTGCCGAAAAAGTCACCGAGCGTGGTGTACACACCGGGCGTGCTGCTCCCGTCGAAGCAGATGGAAAGCATCAGCTCGCGCGGTACCGCCGTGCTTTGGAAGTCGGCTGCCTCTATGGCGGCGGCAATCTCCAGGAAGGAGACCGCGCCGGCGCCGTCGGCGGCGAAGACGGTTTGCTTTTCACCCGCCTTCACGGTGTGGGAGGCAGTGTCGGTTTTTCCGTCCGGCCGGGCGTCCCGCGCTGCAAGGGCGGTGTTGGCCGCCTCTAATGCGGCGGCGTTTTCGGCTGACAGGGGATAGCTGAAGCTCTCCACCGCGCAGTTGTCGGGCAGGGTGGTATAGCCGATGTTGTAGTAGCTGAAATCGCCAAAATGGTTGGTGTCGGAATCGTACAGCACCACCTTGCAGGAGGTGTTGTAGGAAATCGGCACATAGCAGTTGAAGGCGGCCATGTTGTCGTTGATGGCACAGGGGGAGTAGCCAAGCTCGGCATAATCAAACAGCTGTCCGTTAAAGAGCTTCCGGCACTCGTCATAAAGCACCGGGGTCTCGCCCCCGTCGATGTAAACGGCAATCTTCCCCGTCCAGGAGTAGGCCATCCAGATGCGGTTGATGTAGCCCGGCCCCTCCATCTCCGCGATGACGCAGCCGCCGTCGCTCTGCTTGTAGAGGTATCCGGTCCAGTCGCCGTTGGCCGACCAGTTTTTATAGCTTCCGGTCACGCTGTCGTAGGTGGACGACCGGTCGTAGGAGGTAAACTGCGCGGTCTTTTCACCCGCGGGGTCCTTGGCCAGCGCCTCCATATCATACAGCCGCCGGGCAATGTCGGCGTAGGAGTAGGTGATTTCCGGCTCTCTGGGCGGTGTGGGAGGCGCCTCCTCCGTTTTGGCGGCAACCTTCAGCTCGGCCACGCTGGTGAAATAGACCGTGCCGCCCGGCAGCCCGGTGAGGATAATCCCGTCGCAGGCCACCGGCTCGAAGGTGAAGAGATAGCGCGCGCCGGCCCGTGCGTCGTAAGCGGGGGAGACGGCAGCCTCCACCTCGTTCCAGCTTCCCTTCTGCAGCACCTTTACGGTCGGCGTCTCCCGGAACCAGCCGCCGTCCACATAGTGCGGCCCTTCATAATATTCCAGCGCGAACACAGTCTGGCTTTTGTTAAAGGTATAGCCGAAATAATCGACCGAGGCTTCGGTCTTATTGAATTCAAACAGATTGGTGGAGTTGTCCAGCCGCCCGTCTCCAAGGTTGGAGAGCGCCAGATCTCCGTCCCGCACAACCGAGGCGATCGGCGTCTGACTCTGCTCGATCCAGGCGCCGGTTTTGCCGTCGCAAACCGGCAGCCGCATCAGCTCAAAATAATCGAACCCGCCGACCAGCGCTCCCGCCGTGTCCGACAGGGCTTCAATTTTCAGGGTATGGCTCCCGGCCGAGAGGGTGAAGGTCTCCATTTCTGCGACGGTTTTCGGGGCGACGCTGTCGGCGTGGAGGTCGACCGCCTCTCCGGCCGGCCGGTCGTCAACATAAAACCGGAAGCTGCCGAAATCGGCGGCAGTCGTGACTCCCGCGCTGAAAATATAATCGCCCGCGGCCTCAACCTCAAACGGGAAGGAGAGCGACTTGTCCCCGGCCGCCCGTTTCCAGAGCAGCTGGTAGGAGCGGCTCCAGCCGTTTCCATAGTTGCCCATCCACTGTACCTCGGCGTTCTCTCCGTCGGTCAGCGCGGTTATGTAGCGTTCAAATTCATAGCGATAGATGGTTTTCTCCTCCCGGTCGGCTCTGCGGCCGGCGACCTTCAGCTCGGCACAGCTGATGAAATGAACGCTGCCCCCCGGCAGGCCGCTGACCATCACGCCGTCGCAGGCCACCGGCGCAAAGGTGAAGGTGTAGGGGGTCAGCTCCTTCGCGTCATAGGCGGGGGAGACAGAGGCCTCAATTTCCTTCCAGACGTCGTTTTGCAGCACCTTGATGACCGGCGTTTCCCGGAACCAGCCGCCGTCCGAAAACCGCAGCCCGGAGTAGAAAACGACCTGGTTGATGGTGTAGCTGTTTGTGAAGGTGTAGCCGTAGTAGTCCTCGGTGTTTTCATCCTTCCCGGGGCTGTAGGTGTTGGTGGAGTTGTCCAGCACGCCGTCGTTGATCCGGGTGTAGGACTGATCTCCGCCGCGGCGCACCGACGCAATCGGAGACTGATCCGCCTCGATCCAGACATAGTCGGAATCCTCCGGCGGCGTTTCGGCCGCCGCGGGAAGCGGAAGGCAGACGGAAATCAGCAAAGCTGCCGAAAGCAGCAGAGCAAGCCCATTTC
>UQRS01000039.1 GCA_900543525.1 uncultured Oscillospiraceae bacterium | reverse complement strand
GCTTCTCAAAACGAGTATTACATTACTCGATTCGACAAATAAAATGTGCTAAAATATTCGTGCCGAAAACTATATAGACGAAAAATACTCATTTTGAAAAACGGATAAAATCCTGTTTTCTATAAAGCGGCATGCGGAAATCCTACTGTCAGTGTAAATAGAAGAGGCGCTAAGGACGCCCGCCGCACCTCCTGCAGAGCGGGGAAAAGGGCATAAAAAATGCCCGCCTCTCTTGTGCGAGGGGCGGGGTGAAAAATGACCAGAAAGGCCGGCCGGCATACGGAAAAGTTTGTGAACAGGCGTCCTTGACGGCGGGAGGGGGCGGGCGTATAATAAAACCGCACGACCGGATGACCAGACGACCGGATGACCGTACAATCATTCGATCAACCGATCATCCGATTCTCCCGAAAACGGGGGAGAGAACGCCTCGGGCGAAAAGGAAGGAACAGGACGTCCATTATGAAGCTGCAAATTTTCTATGATCTGATTTTGATACTGATTTTTACCAAGGTTTTTGGCCTCGCCATGCGGAAAATCCATGTGCCGGAGGTTGTCGGAGCGCTGCTGGCCGGCGTTTTGCTGGGACCGACGCTGCTCGGCCTCGTCCAGGGGAGCGAGATGCTGGATGTCTTTGCGGAGATCGGCGTGGTTCTGATTATGTTCACCGCCGGAACCGAGACCAACCTGAAGCAGATTCGCGCTACAGGGAAGGCTTCGATTGTGATTACCAGCCTTGGCGTGATTGTGCCGTTTGCCTTTGGATATATTGTGGCCAGCCTCTTTAACGGCGGGTTTGCCGTCGGACGGGATCAGATGCTTTCCAACATGTTTTACGGCGTGCTGCTGACTGCAACCAGTGTGACCATCACGGTTGCCGCGCTGAAGGAGATGGGGCGACTTTCGACCCGGGTGGGAACCTCGGTTTTGTCGGCGGCCGTGCTGGATGACATCATTGGGATCATCATTTTGACGGTCTTTATCGGGATGAAAAATCCGGAGGCCAATCCGCTGAAAATGACCCTTTCCATTCTGGCGTTTTTTGTTGTGGCGTCAGTTGGCGGCTTTGTCATTCGCAAGCTTTATCACAAGATGGAAGACTGGTTTTCCGGGACGCGGCGGACGGTGATTTTTGCGCTGGTGGTCTGCCTTGGTTATTCTTACGTGGCTGAGCGGTACTTTGGGTTGGCCGACATCACCGGTGCTTTCTTTGCCGGGATTATTTTCTCCGACCTAAAGACTTCCAATTTTCTGGAGCACCGGATGGATATTACCTCTTATATGATCTTTTCGCCCGTCTTTTTCGCGACCATCGGGATCAACACTGAGCTCTCCGGCTTCAGCCCGGCGCTGGTTTGGATGGGGCTTTGCTTTGTTGCGGCCGGCCTTTTGTCCAAGTTCCTCGGCGCGGGGGCGGGGGCGCTGCTTTGCGGATTTTCCAAAAAAGAGGCCTGCCGGGTCGGCCTCGGCATGATGTGTCGGGCGGAGGTCATCCTCATCACGGCGCAGCGCGGGGTTTCTCTCGGCTTTTTGAATCAGGAGTTTATGCCGTTTGTGATTCTGCTGGTGATCGTCTCCTCCTTTGTCACGCCGATTCTGCTCAAGCTGAGCTACAGGGGAGAGCCGCCGGAGGGCGGCGCGGCCAAGGCAGAGGCGCCGGCCGGTTCGGCGGAGGACGCGGGACAGCCTGCCGACTCGATATAAATCGCTATTAAAAAGGCCCGGAGAGGCAGTGATGTGCTGCTCCTCCGGGCTTTTTTTAAATTATCGAATGTCGACCGCTTCGACCGAGAGTGTTTTCCCGGTTTTGTGATCAACCTCAAAAATGCAGCCGTTCAGCATGCAGGCCCCTTTTTCCAGCTGGAAGCGCACAGGCAGCTTATCCTTCATTTTGGCGATGGAGAGCTGCGGCTGCACGCCGAGCACCGACTCGATCGGGCCGGTCATGCCGAGGTCGGTGATATACCCCGTCCCCTGCGGCAGCAGGCAGGCGTCGGCCGTTTGCACATGGGTGTGGGTGCCGAAGAGGGCGGATACTCTGCCGTCCAGATAGAAGCCGAGCGCCCGTTTTTCGGCGGTGGCTTCGGCGTGAAAGTCGACCAGGATGATCCGCGCGCCGGCGGCCTTCGCCTCCTCCACCAGGGCGTCGGCCGTATGGAAGGGGCAGTCGAGCGGCTCCATATACACCACGCCGAGGAGGCTGATGACCGCCACCGTGACGTAGCCGAAGTCGACATAGGCGATGCCGCGGCCGGGCGCGCCGGCCGGGAAGTTCGCCGGGCGGAGGAGGGTTTCATCCTCCTCCAGCAGAGGGAAAATCTCCCGCCGGCGGAAGGTGTGGTTGCCTCCTGTGATCACATGGGCGCCGCTGTCGTACAGGTGCGCGGCCGATGCGGGAAGTATGCCGTTGCCGTCGGCTGAATTTTCTCCGTTGACGACCACCATGTCGATGTTCCGCTGCTTTTTGAGGCTCGGTAGCCTTTGCCGCAGAAAATCGCAGCCGATGCTGCCGCAGACGTCGCCGATACATAATATACGCATGTTTTCAGATCCTTTACCCTTTGGTTTTGCGGGGGAGTGGGAGGCGGCTTTTAAAAAAGCTTTGCCGGAAGCTGCCGGGCGGCCGCCTTCTTTAAACCGGCATAATAAAGAGAAAGGCGGCACGGTTTTGAAAGCCGTGCCGCTTCGTTTTGATATGTCCTTATTTGGCGATGTCGGCCACCCGCGTTTCCCGGATCAGGTTTACCTTGACCTGTCCCGGATACTCAAGGTCAGTTTCGATCTTCTGCGCGATTTCACGCGCGACCAAAACCATTCCTTCGTCGCTGATAACCTCCGGCTTGATCATGACGCGAACCTCACGTCCGGCCTGAATCGCGAAGGAGCGCTCGACACCTTCGAAGGAATTGGCGATTTCCTCCAGCTTTTCGAGCCGCTTGATGTAATTTTCAATATTCTCTCTTCTGGCGCCCGGCCGCGCTGCCGAAATGGCGTCGGCCGCCTGCACCAGGCAGGCGATGACCGTCTTGGCCTCCACATCGCCATGGTGTGCGTGGATGGCGTGGATGACGGCTTCACTTTCTTTGTATTTCCTTGCAACCTCGACGCCGAGCTGAATGTGAGAACCTTCATACTCGTGATCGAGCGCCTTGCCGATGTCATGCAGCAGTCCCGCGCGGCGGGCCAGCTTGACATCCTCGCCAAGCTCGGCGGCCATGATGCCGGCCAGATGGCAGACCTCCAACGAATGGTTGAGCACATTCTGCCCATAGCTGGTGCGATAGTGCAGCCGGCCGAGCAGCTTGATCAGCTCGGGATGGAGACCGCGGACGTCGGCTTCCATCATGGCGCGTTCGCCCTCCTGCTTGATGGTGCGCTCTACCTCCGCCTTGGCCTTGTCAACCATTTCCTCAATGCGGGTCGGATGAATCCGGCCGTCGGAGATCAGCTTCTCCAACGCGAGGCGGGCAATCTCCCGCCGAACCGGATCAAAGCAGGAGACGGTGATCGCCTCCGGTGTGTCGTCGATGATGAGATCAACGCCGGTCAGGGTTTCGAGCGCGCGGATGTTGCGTCCCTCGCGCCCGATGATGCGGCCCTTCATCTCGTCATTCGGGAGGGCCACGACCGATACGGTCGCTTCGGAGGAGTGGTCGGCGGCGCAGCGCTGAATCGCGCGGGAGATCAACTCCCGGGCCGTTTTGTCGCATTCCTCCTTACATTGCTGCTGGAATTCGATGATTTTAACCGCCTTCTCATGGGTCAGCTCGGACTCGAGAAGGGAGAGCAGATGAGCCTTGGCTTCTTCACTTGTGAAGCCGGAGATTTTCTCCAGCATGGCCATCTGACTGTGCTTGAGCTGTTCGGCCTCCTGCAGGCGGGCTTCTACATCCTTAGTGCGCTTGGCCAGCTTTTCTTCTTTTGCTTCAAAATTTTCCTGCTTGCGTTCAAAAGCTTCTTCCTTTTGCTGTAAACGGCGTTCCTGCCGCTGCACTTCCGAGCGGCGTTCCCGCAACTCTTTGTCTGATTCGGACCGTAAAGCGTGAATTTCGTCTTTCGCTTCCAGAATATTTTCTTTTTTTCGGGCTTCGGCATTTTTTATAGCATCGCTTAAGATGCGCTTGGCTTCATCCTCGGCTGAGCCGATGGCTGCTTCCGCTTTCTTACGCCGGTGGGCGATACCGGCAAAAAAGCCGATGATCGCACAGATCAGCGCGATGCCGCCGCCGATGGCATAACCGATACCGGTTATTCCGGGCATTTGCATGCACCTCCTAATATAATAAACAGCAGTTGGCAGAATATTGTCACAAACGCGCTCTATCGGGAGAAAATCCCGGACAGCACTCTATAAATATCCCGCTGCGAGGCCGCTTGTCCGCCCCGTTTGGGTTGGAATGACAAGTCCGCGCGCCTGCCCGCCAAAGCAGGAACGATCGGTTTGCACACTGAACCACAATACATAAATAATATAACTTTGTGTTGTATATGTCAAGGTTTTTATGCATATTTTCCCATTTGTGTTTTAATGAAAAAACCAAAACGTTTTAACAAGTTTGTGCGGTATTGACACTGCGACTTAAATGTGCTAACATATTCTACAAGAAAAGCCGTTACTGTGGCCGATGTGGTAGCTTTGCGCGCTTTGATTGTTGGCTGATTCAAGAAAGGAGAAAACGTCATGAAAAGGAATTTTGGCTTTCGTTTTTTGGCCTGCGTGGCCGTGCTGCTCTGCTGCACGATGCCATTGGGGATGTCTGCTTTTGCCGAGGGGGCTGAGGATAAGGAGACGGCGCTTCTTTCCTGGTATCGGGAGAATGTTGATTCTGCCGCGGAGTCTGAAAATTTTTCCTGCGTCAGCATGGCTTGCGTTGGAGAAACAGAGTTTTATAGAGTTTCTCTGAAAGAGGATGTGTTTATACCGGAAGAAACCTATGTGCGTTTGGGAGAGGCTGTTTTGCAGCTTCCAAACAGTGCACCCTGCGTGGTATATGCGAGCGGTAAGGTTTACACGCTTGTTGAGGCATACACTGCCGGTGTGCTGAATGGGGAGATTTTGACAAGAGAGAATTTTGCTGATTCCGTACTGGATGTTTTCGGGGTCGGGGATCTGGATTTTGATGGAAAGTGCAGCGTGTCGGATGTCGTTTTGCTTCGGCAGTTCATCGTTACCGGGGACGGGGATATAACGCTTATGGACATTGACGGCGATGGGGCGCTCACGGTTTCGGATGTTGTGGGGCTTCGCGAAAAAATTATCGCAAGCTGAAAGGCTTTTGTGCGGGAAATGCGGCAGGCGGCCGGGGGATTTGCTCCGGCCGCCTGCTTTTTATATATATCCTGTTTTCTGTTATCCTGCTTTCCATGCTGCATTTTTAAAATTGCAGCTCTACAAGGCCGCTCCTGGGGACGCTGATGCTCTGCAGCCCTTTCGTAAAGGCGGCCTCCTTGGCGGAAACCCTCTCGCCGCAGGTGTCGTAGATAACGGCTTTCGCCTTGCGGTCGGTTTCAAAATCGAGGAAGAGTCTGGCCTCCTTCGTCGCATTGATCAAAATGATTTTCCGAAGGGCAGCGTCTATGGCGACGATTTTTTTGCCGGCGTATACGCCGATGATGGCGGTGCTGTCGTCACAGGCCTTGACAACGGGATAGAGGAAGTGCGGCTCATAGGGGATGAGCTGCGCGCCATGCAGAATCTTTTTGTACTGCACAGAGAAATGAATCCAGAAGGCCAGCATCCTCCGGTGCGCGGCGGGGAGCTGCGAGAGCATCTGCGAAATCTGCAGGACGCCGAAGATGGAGTGGAGGATTTGCAGCGCGGCGTCCTCGACCGTTTCGTCGCAGCTCCAGGTCAGCATGTCGCAGTGACAGGCCGTATTGCCGCTCAGCAGCCGGAGGTCGATCGTTCCGACCCGGTTGGAGACGAGGTCGCTGGCGCAGTCTCCCACCCGGAAGATATTCCCATACTGCCGCATGGCGGGGCCGATATACTGCTGCCGGAATTCAATCAGAATATCCGGCTTGATTTTTTGCAGTGCGGCGGAAATATCCTCCAGCAGCCGTTCGGTGGCGTCCTGAACGCAGGCATAGTCCATGCCGGGCGCTTTTTTTGCGCCTCCGTTCCAGAAAAAGCGGTCGAGGAAATCCAGCTTGAGACCGTCGAGGTCAAACCCTCTCACTGCGTTTGCATAGGTTTGAATGAGGAAGTCGCGTACCTCCGGATAGCGGGGATCCAAAACGCCGCAGGAGGAGCGCTCTACTTTGCACAGCAGCTTGTTTTGAAACCGCTCCCAGTTTTTGGAGAAATATCCGACATAGGGTACGCTGTACCACAGGATATATTTTAGGCCGGTTTGGTGCACCCGGGCGACATGGGCGCGCATATCCGCGATTTTTTCCCTGCAGGCCTCCCAGTCTCCGGTGTAGCCGTAGCCGCAGTGCGTGTCGGAGGTCTGCCAGCCGTCGTCGACAATGATGGCCTTCATGCCGAGGCCTGCGGCCAGCGCACATTCCTCCTCCAGCACGCGGTCGGAGATGGCTTGATGAAAATTGTACCAGGAGGAGTACATGGGGATGCCGGCAGTCTCCGGAACCGGCATGGGGTGAAGCTGCAGCCGCTCCTCCCACCAGAGCCGGGTATCCTCCAGCGCCTGATAGTAGGGGATGGGGCGAAAGTCCGCCCGGACGCGCAGAGAATAGCTGCTTTGCCCGGCAAACTGATTCAGCGGGAGGGAGATTTCCGCCGTGACGGTATTGTCGCTGTCCCTTATGCCGAGGTTGACTCCCGTGACCTTTTTGACCTCATCCAGGGCGAAGGTGTAGCGGTTCTGATCGGCACTGTTGAATAAAATGGCGACCGGCGCCGACGCGGTCAGCGCGGAGGAGAGGTTCAGCCTCCAGTTGCCGTCCAGCACCCTCCGCGTGCGGCAGTTGGGGTGCCACATGTACTGCACGTCCACGCAGGGCAGGGTCCACAGCAGGATGGCCCGGGCATCGTCGGGCAGACACTCTGCGTCCGGAAGGGAGAAAAGAAAGGTGTACTCATACACCTCCTTTTCCGGTTCGGCTTTGTCTATCTCGACCGTGAGCGCTGCGTTGGAAGAGATGGTCAGGTTTTCGAATGTTTGAAGCTGCTGCATCCGTGCCGCCTCCTTTTTTTAAAACAATATTTTACTTTAAAAATCGAGGGGGAAGCGGCCGTCACCGCTTTCCCCAAAAGTTTTTTCTAAAGAGTGGAGATTTTAAAAATCTCAGGCTGCCGTGCCGGCGACAATCAGGGAACGCAACGCCACAACGTCGGAGACGGTCAGATTTTCATCCGAGGCATCGAGGTTGCCGGCCGCGAACTCACGGTCACTCCAGCTGCCGGCTACGATCAGCTTACGCAGCAGCACAACGTCGGAGACGGTTACCTTGCCGTCGTTATCGACGTCGCCGAGCAGCACTTCCTCACCCTGCTTGATCAGGATGCGGATGGCCGACCCAATCTTGGAGTCGGTGGCCGATTTGGCGTAGATGACGATCGATTCGGCCTCTTCATCCTCCGCCACGGTCAGCAGGCCGGTGGGAGAAATGGTGGTGCCCGACGAGGTTCTGCCGGTGACCGACCAGGCGAGGCTGGCCGTGCCGCCCGTTACGTTTGCGGAAAGCTGGAGCGAGTCGCCGGGTTTGGCCGACTCGGCCGGGGAGGTGATGGACACCTGCGTTCCGCCGGTGTACTTCTCCAGCTCGAACCAGTTCAGGTTGACGCCGCCCGACTGGAAGTTCAGGCGCAGCGCCGTCCGTCCGGCGGGCAGGGTGATAAAGACATCCTCACTGGTTGCCCACTTCTGCCAGCCGCCGGTGCTCAGAGCCTGATCCAGCGTGCCGAGGCTGACGCCGTCGCCGAGCAGCTCCATCTTGACCCGGTCGCCGTTGCTGGCCACACGGGCGTGGAAGCGATAAACGCCGGCTTCCTCAACGTCGAGGTAGTATTCCAGCCAGCGGCCTTCATAGGTGTCGGTCGTGTTGTAGCCGCCGCCGACATCCTGGCAGCCCTCCATACCGACCGACGAATGCTTCCAGGTGAAGTCGATCGCCTTGATCTGCGTCGTGCCGGAGGCGGTAACGGTGGTGCACTTGGGATCCAGCACCGCGCGCTTCATGGCGTTGCTCCGCATGATCAGCTTGAGGACATAAACCGCGTTCTCCTCAAGCTCCTCACGGGTGACGTGGCCGTACTTCAGCGCGCCGCGGAGGTTCGCCGGATCGCCGGTACCCATCTTGAGGTTGTTGCCGGACAGCACCTCGCGGGAGGCGATGCTGTCATTCCACCAGTCGGTCATAACCAGACCCTCGTAGCCCCACTCCTCGCGGAGGATGTTGGTCAGGAGGTCGCGGCTCTCGGAGGTTTCGACGCTGTTGATGTGGTTGTAGGAGGACATGATGCACCAGGGATCGGCGTCCTCGATACAGATTTCAAAGCCCTTGAGGTAGATCTCGCGCATGGCGCGCTCGGACATACGGCTGTCCTGATAGCCACGGTTGGTTTCCTTATTATTTGCGGCGAAATGCTTGATCGTAACGCCAACGCCGCCCGACTGCACGCCGCGGGTGATGGCTGCCGCCATTTTGCCCGAGAGCAGCGGATCTTCGGAATAATACTCAAAGTTACGTCCGCACATCGGGTTGCGGTGAATATTCATACCGGGAGCCAGCCAGATGTCGGCGCCGTTCTCAACCGCTTCGACCGCGGCGGCCGCGCCGACCTTCTCCAGAAGATCGACATCCCAGGTGCAGGCCAGAAGGGTTGCAACCGGCCAGGCGGTGCAGGCCTCCGACAGGTGGATACCGGCAGGGCCGTCGGCGGTCTCTGCCGCCGGGATGCCGTAGTCGGGCATGTTGCCGATACAGCCGGTGCCCTCCGGAATGGAGGCGCCGTGCCCCTCCAGCAGATAGATGACCTCTTCATCGGTCAGCTGGTCGAGGAAGGCGTCCATCAGATCGGGGTTCTTCTGCACGTCGGAAAGCAGGATGGTCTTTCCGGCGGCGGGTGCGTTGGTCGAGAGCACCTGTGTGGCGGTGCCGACCTTGGTCAGGGTGAGATAGTTCAGGTTGCCGAAGCCGTTCGATACCACGCGGAGGGTGGTCTTTCCGGCCGGGAGGGTAATGGTAACCGCGTCGGTGTCGACGAAGTTGTACCACTGGTTATCGCTGGTAGCCGTGTTGGGGAGGTTGACCGTTACGTTCTGATCTTTTCCGCCAACCAGCACGTTGACGCAGTTGTTGTGGTCGGTGCCGTAGCCGTTGGAGGCACGGAAGGAGAGGAAATACTCTCCGGCCTCGGCCACGTCGAGGTTGTAGTCCAGCCATGCGTCGTGCAGATCCAGGCCGTAGACGCAGATGCCGTCCTTGTCGTCGCCGCTCTTGATCGTCTCGGTTCCGAGGCGGCTGTCGCAATCGGCGAAATCCTCGCCCTCAACCTTGTTGATGCCGGTGGCCGCAATCTTGTGCGTTTTGGCCTCCTCACCGCCGCTGCCTTCGCCCGGGGTGAGGGTGAAGTAGTCCAGCACGCCCTGGAAGTTGTCGCCGTTTAAGAACTCGATTTTCAGAATATGCTTGCCGGCCGGCAGATTCACCGTGACCGAGCCGACCTCTTTGATATTCCACTTGTCGCCGGTGTTGGGGAAGTTCAGGCTGATGCCGTCCTGCTTTACGTCGTCGATGTAGACGGCGACGGAGTTTTTCACCCCGCTGCCGCCGTTGCCGATGGCAAGGCCGAGGGCGTATTTGCCCGCCTGCTCAACATCGACGATATAGCTTGCCCAGCGGTTGATGCCGGTGTCGGAGGTCAGTGCCTCCAGTCCGCAGACAGTGCCCTCATCGTTATAGTACACCTTGGCGTGATAATGCTTGTAGAAGAGATCCTCCGCCTCGATCTTGGTCGTGCCGTCCGGAGAAACCGGCGTGCCGATGCCTTCGATCGTATCGAGCGTCTCGAGGTTCTCATAGCTGCCGTCGGCCAGCAGCCGCTTCTCAAGCTGGATCGGAGCGAGTTGCTTCGAAAGCTGCTGGGTCACGGTGTCCTTGTCCACCTTGTAGGTGTAGCGGACGCCGTTCTCACCGGCGTTGCGGATCGAGTTGCCGACGTAGATTTTATAGTCGCCGGCCTCCATCACATAGGCGGATTTCTGTACCTTGCCGGTGTCGTCGTAGCTGGACATATCGTCAATGTCAAAGGCGATTTCCAGCGTTTCGAACTTTCCGGGGGCGAGCAGGCCGGTCTTGGCAAAGCCGGCAAGCTCCTTGCCCGGCTTGCCCAGCTTGCCCTGCGGCGCGCTGAAGTAAACCTGCACAACCTCTTTACCCGAGTAGCTGCTGCCGGTGTTGGTTACCTTTGCGGTGGTGACCAGCTGGCCGTCCTTCTCGGTTACCTTGACATCCGAAATGGAGAAGTCGGTGTAGGAGAGGCCGTATCCGAATTCATAATTGACCCGCTCGTATTTGGGATCGAAGGTCTCGAACCAGCGGTAGCCAACGTAAATATCTTCGGTATAATTTACATAATAATCGCTGTCATAAAACTCCGGATAATCGGCAAAATCCTTGGCAAAGGTGTCGGACAGCTTGCCGGAAGGAGTCACGTCGCCGGTTAAGATATCCGCGACGGCAAGGCCGCCCTCCATACCCGGCTGCCAGGCCAGCAGAACCGATTTGATGCAGGAGTATTCCTCAATCCAGGAGGTATCAATGATACCGCCGATGTTCAAAACGACCACGACGTTACGGAAGAGGGCGTCGCCGGCCATCTTGATCAGCTTGCGCTCGTCGTCGGAGAGGTAGTAATCTCCCTTGGAAGGGTTGCGGTCCGAACCTTCTCCCGAACGGCGGGAGATCACGATGATCGCCGTTTTGGAAACGCCGGCGGCAGCCTCCATCTCGGCCTGGGTCGGCATGTAGCTGCTGTTGCGGAGGTAGCGGTTGGCGATCGTCTCGTTGATCGAGACCTTGCCTTCTCCGGCTTTGATCTGCATGCCTTCGAGCAGGTTGCGGACATATTCGGCCTTGACATCGCCGGAACCGTCGCCGCCCTTGACGAAATCAATCTGCCCCTTGCCGAAGATGGAGACGGTTTCTCCCTTGGCAAGCGGCAGGCCCGATTTCTCATTTTTCAGCAGCACCATACCCTCGGTCGCCGCCTGCCGGGAAAGCTCGATGTTTCCCTCCGCCGAGAGGGCGGACGCCGTGATCGGCGCGGGCGCGGAGAGCAGCATGCTGCCGCCCAGCGCTGCACTCAGCAGCAGGGCGATTGCTTTTTTGAAATGTTTCATTCCAGGACTCCTCCATTCTGCCGCAAACAGGTGGCCAGATGTGCAGTTCTCCGGTTTGCGGCGGGCGGCGAACCTTTTGTTTTCCTTAAAGAATGCCGCCGGCCGGAGATTCCGCTTTCTTCGCGGCTGGCGTCATGTTTTGTCCGGGTCGGCGGAAAATGCCGGTTTCCGCCCCCGAGCTGTCATCAACTTACACAAAAATGCAGAAGCGACAAGCTTACCTATTGACATGATAATCGAATGTGGGTATTATGAAAAGTGCCAAATCTGTGAAAAAGTAGTCAAAAGATGACATCATCCGCGCCGGAGAGTTTTGCGTGCCGGGGAAAAGCGTTTCCTTGCCATAAATGCTCTTTTTGGACGCAGAAAAAAGGGAAGGGAGGCCTGCTCCGTGCAGAAAGCGTTTTTTGAAATTTTTCGGGATACCGATTATCAGCTGCATCTCGGCGTTTCGGAAAACAACGCCTTTGACCCGCACTATCACTCGAACATCGAGATTGTCTATCTGATCGAAGGGGAAATCGAAATCACGGTGGGGGAGGAGACGCAGCTTCTGACGGCCGGGCAGCTGGCGGTGGCCGACAGCTACGACGTGCACTCCTACCGCACGCCGGAGCACTCGCTTTCCTATGTTATGATTATTCCGCTGGAGCTGGTGGGCAGCTTCTCCCGCTTGAATGAGGGGAAAACCTTTGCCACACCCTTTTTGACCGACCCGGCCAAAACCGCCCCTGTACTGGAGGCGATCCGGGGCATCGAGCAGCTGCATGAGAGCAATCCGTTGGCGACGAAGGGGTATCTGTATGTGATCCTCGGCCTGCTCAGTGAGGCGCTGACCCTTGTGCCCTGCGCCCGGTCGGTGGGTACCATCGGACCGATGCGGGACATCCTGCTCTATCTCGATCACAATTTTCAAAACCCGGTGCAGATGACCGATCTGGCCCGGCAGTTTGGATATAACAAGGACTATCTTTCCCGCATATTCAATTCGACCATCGGCTGCGGCTTCAAGCATTACCTGAATCTGCTGCGGGCGCGCCACGCGGCCAACCGGCTGCAAAGCAGCGACGATTCGGTCTCCGACATTGCGGAGTGTGCCGGCTTTACCTCCCAGCGCAGCTTCAACCGCGTCTTTCGGGAGATTTACGGCTGCACGCCGGTGGAGTACAAGCGCTCGGCGCGCTGAGCGGCGGTGTCAGGACGCCGGACGCCGCCCCCTCTGCCTTGCCGGGAAGAGCCGCAGCGCCGCTTTTTGTCTCTTTGTGTTTTCAGTCGTCCGGCTCGGTCTGGCGCTTGCGGTACCTGGTCGGCGTCTGCCCGACGAGCTGCTTAAAGCAGCCGGAAAAATACTGACTGTCGGCAAAGTGCAGGCGCTCGGCAATCTCTCCCACGCTGAGGGTGGTGTTGTCCAGATAGCGCTTGGCGACCTCGATCTTCTTCTCGCGGTAGTAGGTGTAGGGCGTAACACCGTAAAACTCACGAAAAACCTTGATGATATGGTTTTTGGTGTAGTTCATCTCGGCGCAGAGCGCCTCCAGAGTCAGATTTTCCTCCACACCGCTGTCCAGCCGCTGCTTGATCTGCTCGGGCAGACGGTAGGTGCGGTTGCTTATGTGATTTTTGATCTGGATGATGATTTTGAGCAGAGAGATGGTAACCTCATCCGTGATGCGGTCGTAATCGTCGGCGTACATTTTGGTAAGCCCGAGGATATCCTCCATATGCACCGAGATGTCACATCCCCGGATCAGGTAGGTATCCTGCGGCAGCTGCTGCCGGATGATGCCCTCGATCAGCGGTCCGTCGAAGGCAACCCAGATTTTGTGCCAGGGGTGCGCGCTGTCGCTGTAATAGCGGTGGTGACTGTGCCGGGTCACGATGTAAATATCATTTTTGGAGGGGTGGAGCACCTGTCCGTCAATCTCCAGCGTGCCGGTTCCGTCGTAAACATATTCAAATTGTATGATGTCGGAATCCTCCCGCTCGATGCAGTAGGTTTTGTCACAGTAGGAATAGCCTGCCATCAGTACGTTGATCGGCCGCGCGGGATCATAATAATGCCAAAGACTCTGAATCTCCTCAAACATTGTGATAATCCTCACTTTTTGATTGATTTTTCCTCTTTTTAGTCAGCGCAAGTTATGATATTTTTATAATAGCCAGAAAAGCTATAAATTGCAATATCGTATTTTGTTTTTTTAAAGAAAGGAAGATGTATCATGAAACTGCGTGCACCTGCCGTCCCGCTCATCACGGTTGATCCGTATTTCAGCCTCTGGTCGTTCGGAGATAAGCTGAATGAGAGTACCACCTGCCACTGGACGGGCCACAAGCTGCCGGTTACCGGTATCGTCCGGGTAGACGGAAAGCCCTACCTTTTTATGGGGGAGGATGACGCCGCCGAAAAGATGGAGCAGACCGGGCTGGAGATTCGAGCCATGACGACCACCTACACCTTCGCCTGCCCCGAAATCACCCTCACGGTCGAATTTATGACGCCGCTGCTGCTGGAGGATCTGAAGATTGCCTCCCGTCCGGCCTCTTACATAAAAGTAACGGCCGCGGCAGCCGACGGCAAGGCTCACGAGGTAGAGACCGAGCTTACCGTGGACGATTCCATCTGCCTGAATTTCAAGTATGAATACCCCACCGCGTATGAGGAGGTTGCCCTCGACGGCATCACCTGCGCCAAGGTCGGCAGTGTAAAGCAACACGTCCTCTGCCGCTGCGGAGATGACGTGCGGATCAGCTGGGGCTATATCTATGCCGCGACCAACGCCGCCGACGCCAGGGTGGAGGATGTTGCCCATAAGCATGAGTACGGCGTTCCGGCCAACGAGATCCGGATCACCGCAAAGGGGGAGGAGGCACTCTTCGTCCTCGCGTATGACGACATTCGTTCGATCCAGTATTTTGGAGAGAATCTGCCCTCCTACTGGAACAAGGACGGGGAGAAGATCACCGACATCATTCCGGCCGCGTTTGCCGAGTATGCCGATCTTCATGCCCGTGCGGCGGCCTTTGACGCGAAGCTTCGGGAGGACGCCCCGACCGAGAAATATTATGAGCTGCTGGCGCTGGCCTATCGGCAGGCGATTGCCGCGCACAAGATTGCGGTGGATAAGGAGGGAGAGATCCTCTTTATCTCCAAGGAGTGCTTCTCCAACGGCTGCGCCGCGACGGTCGATGTGACCTATCCTTCGATCCCGCTCTTCCTGCTTTACAACCCCGAGCTGGTCAAGGGCATGCTGCGCCCCGTCTTCCGCTATGCTGCGTCGGACGAGTGGTTCTATGATTTCGCGCCGCACGACGCCGGCACCTATCCGCTGGTGAACGGGCAGGTCTACAGCCACGGAACCACCCCCTACTGGCAGATGCCGGTGGAGGAGTGCGGCAACATGCTGGTGGTTACCGCTGCGGCTGCCGTGGCGGAAAAGGATGTCTCCTTCGCCGTGCAGCACTGGGCTTTGCTGGAGAAATGGTGCGCCTTCCTGGTCAAGAACGGACTGGATCCCGACAACCAGCTCTGCACCGACGACTTCGCCGGGCATCTGGCACACAACTGCAACCTGGCGCTCAAGGCGATCATGGGTATCGTCTCCTTCGCGCTGCTGAACCGCATGCGCGGGGATGACGCGGCGTACGAGAAGCACATGACCACCGCGAAGGAAATGGCCAAGAGCTGGATAGAGAAGGCCGACGACGGCGGAAAGCAGTACCGCCTCGCCTTTGACCAGCCGGGCAGCTACAGCATGAAGTACAACGCGGTCTGGGATCAGCTTTTCGGCACCGGCGTTTTCCCGGAGGGAACCTTCGCGGCCGAGATCACCAAGCACATTGCGGAGCATACCAACAAATACGGCCTTGTGCTTGACAACCGGGCCAAGTATACCAAGTCCGACTGGCTGCTCTGGACCGCCTCCATGACCGGGGACGAAGGGGAGTTTGCCGCCATGGTCGATCGGCTGTGGGATGCGTATAACGAGTCGGAGAGCCGCGTGCCCATGACCGACTGGTATGATACCGAGACGGCCAAGATGGTCGGCTTCCAGAACCGCACGGTGCAGGGCGGCCTCTTTATCCGGCTGCTCAAGGACAAGGGCATCTGCAAGGCGGACTGAGGCTTCTGCCTCCTTTTCCCGGAGGACAACTGAATTGTAGAGACAGCGCCCCTTTTTAGCGCGGGACAAAACCCGCGGCGGAAGGGGCGCTTTGCCTTGTGGCAGGCTTTTTTTGAAGGGGGCATGCGGCCGGCCGCAGAAAAACCGCCCGCAGAAACCGGCCGCAGAAAAACCGCCCGCAGAAAAACCGCCCGGATTGTACCGATTGACAGTACAGTCCGGGCGGTTTGCTTTTGCTTATAATAAAGCTGCTTTGGATGGACGAAAGGCTTAGTCCTTCAGCGGAACGCCCTTGCCATCCACATTGATGCTGCCGGTCAGAATCTGAATGCCTTCGATCAGACCCCAGATCTCCATCGGGACGGCACCAATGCCGCAGGTGAGCAGGCTGACCAGAAGCTGAATCAAAGCTTTTTTCTGATAGCCGAGGTAGAAGTTGTGAATTCCCAGCCCGCCGAGGAAAATACCCAGCAGTCCGGCGGCAAGCTTGGATTTCTGCGTACCGGCAGGAACCGGCTGTCCGGCGCTGGCCGGCGCGCCGCAGTTGACGCAGAAGGCTGCTCCCGGATTTTCCGGCTGGCCGCAGTTGGCACAGAAGTTGGTACCGCTGCCCTTGGCCGCGCCGCATTTGACGCAGACGGCGGCGACATCGTCCATCTGGTTTCCGCAATTTTTACAGTACATAACACATTCCCCCTGAAATAAAATTGGAACTCCTTACTATGAATTATAACAACTCTTTTCTTAAAATGCAATAAAGAAAGCCTGTAAATTCCATGAAATTTTAAGAGAAGGAGAAATTCTTCCAAGCGTCGCGCGGCCGGACGGCATTTGGGATTGCCTTTTGCACCGACAGGTGGTAAAATACCAACCATAGATGGCGGGGAGAAATGCGCCGGCGGCGCGGCTCTCTGCCCGGATACAGGCTTTAAAAACGGCCGGCTGCGGCGCGGAAAAGAGGGAGGACGCAGGATGCAAAGAGTGCTTGTAGGTATGAGCGGCGGGGTCGACAGCTCGGCTGCGGCGGCGCTGCTGCTGGACGCGGGGGTTGAGACGGCCGGCGTCACCCTCCGGCTCTATGACGGGGCGGCGGAGGAGGGGACGCGCTGCGGCTCCTCCCGCGAGGAAAGGGACGCGGCCGCAGTCGCTGCGGCGCTCGGCATCCCGCATACCGTCGCCGCCTTTCGGGAGGCCTTTGCAGCAGCTGTGATCGCCCCGTTTATCGAGGAATATCGTGTCGGGCGGACGCCGAACCCCTGCGTCGTCTGCAACCGGAGGATCAAGTTCGGCGTGATGCTGGACTATGCACTGGGGCAGGGATTTACCCATATTGCGACCGGGCACTATGTCCGGCGGCAGACCGACCCGGTCAGCGGGCGGGAGCTGCTGCTGCGGCCGGCCGACCTGAAAAAGGATCAGACCTATATGCTCTACACCCTTTCCCAGCACCAGTTGGCGCATGCGCTTTTCCCTTTGGGGGAGCTGCAAAAGACGGAGGTGCGCCGGTATGCGGAGGAAAAGGGTCTCATCAGTGCGAAAAAGCCGGACAGTCAGGACATCTGCTTTGTGCCCGACGGGGATTATGCCGGGTTCATCGAACGCTATACCGGAAAGGCCTGCCCGCCCGGACTCTATGTCGATCGGGAGGGGAATCCCCTCGGCCGGCACGGCGGCGTGATCCGCTATACCATCGGGCAGCGCAAGGGGCTCGGCATTGCGCTTGGCCGGCCGATGTTCGTGCTGGAGAAGGACGCGGCCTCCGGCCGGGTGGTGCTGGGGGAGGAGGCCTTTCTCTTTTCCCGCCGGGTCGCGGTGGAATCGGTCAACCTGATTGCGCTGGAAAGGCTGGAGGCGCCGCTGCGGGTGTGTGCCAAACTGCGCTACGGCCAATCTCCTCAGCCGGCGACCCTTTTCCCGGAGGAGGATGGCGCGGTGCTGGAGTTTGACGCACCGCAGCGGGCGGCCACGCCGGGGCAGTCGGCCGTGTTCTACGACGGGGAGGTCGTGGTAGGCGGCGGCATAATCCGGGGTGCTGTGTAAGAATTTCCTCCCGGACGGCGGAGCGCGTTTTTCGGGTGGCTTTATAAAGGAAAGCAAGGCGGCAGGCCTCGTCTTTTGCGGCGGGGAAGCCTCCCCCTTCGTTTTGACGGAGATATAGATTTATAGTTATAAAGAGGGTATGGATGATGAAAACGATTCGTGAGATTCAGGATGAAATTCAGCGCCTGAAGAGTGAGAAAAATGTTGCGGTGGCCGCGCACTCCTATCAAAGCAGGGAGATTTTGGAGATTGCCGATTATACGGGCGATTCCTTCAAGCTGAGTGTCGATCTGGCCGGCACAAAGGCAGAGACGGTCGTGCTTTGCGGCGTGCATTTCATGGCCGAAACGGCCAAGCTCCTCTGCCCGGAGAAGCGGGTTATTCTGGCGCACCCCGGCTGCGGCTGTGCCATGGCGGCGCAGATTTCTCCCGAATATGTGCGGGAATACAAGGCGGCGCACCCCGGCTGTACGGCCGTCTGCTATATCAACACCACCGCCGCGCTCAAGGCGGAGTGCGACGTCTGCGTGACCTCCTCCTCCGCTTTGAAGATTGTCGAGAGCCTGCCGGAAGGGGAGATTCTGTTTGTGCCCGACCGCAACCTCGGCGGCTATGTGGGCGGGAAAAACCCGGATAAGGCCATGACGCTTTACAACGGCTGCTGTCCGGTGCATGATGCCGTCACGGCGGATGAGGCGCGGGAGGCGCTCGCCCTCCACCCGGACGCGAAGCTGCTGGTGCATCCCGAGTGCCGGGCGGAGGTGGCGGCGCTGGCCGATTATGTCGGCTCGACCTCCGGAATTATGGAGTATGCGCGCGCCTCCGCAAACGAGGCGTTTATCATCGGAACCGAGGTCAGCATCGTCGACTCCCTCTCCTATATGCTGCCGGAGAAGCGGTTCTACCTTCTCTCTCCCAAGCTGCTCTGCCCGGATATGCGGATCACCTCCCTCATGGATGTTTACCGCGCCGTGCGGGGCGAGGGCGGGGAGGAGATTCTGCTCGACCCGGCGGTGGAGGCGGGCGCGCGCCGCTGCATTGACCGCATGATCGCTTTGGGATAAGCCGGCGGAGGCCAAGCTCTGCCGCCCGCCGGAACCGACAGGCGGCAGGACTTCTAAGTCAGGCTTTAAGCGAACGCATATTTCCTCCCCCGCCCGGCATATAATGTGGGGAAACGGGAGGGGTGCGCATGAAGATACTTACGTTCTCTCTGGATCGGCGGACGCGGTTTGCCCTGACCGCCCTTGCGGTCGTGATTGCGGCGCTGCTGACGGCGTCGGCGCTGGCTGTAAGCGGCGGCAGCTCGACGCCCGACGGGGCGGACACCGCACAGCGGCTGGAATTCCTCTCTCAGAACGGCTATGCCTGCGAGGGGGAGACGATGCGGCAGATTCGCATTCCGGATCAGCTGGATGAGGTATACACGGTCTATAACTCGCTGCAGATTGAGCAGGGCTATAATCTGGATCAGTATCTCGGCCGGACGGTGGAGCTTTACACCTATACCGTCACCAACTATGACGGAGAGGATGAGGTCTATGCCCATCTGATGGTTTGCGACGGCATGATCATCGGGGGAGATATTTCCTCCGCGCGGCTGGACGGGTTTATGCACGGAATCATTCAGGTGAAGTAAAAAAGTCCGGCTGCGGCCGGGCGGCTTCCACGCGGCTTTGATGGAGGTGGATTTGTGCCGACCTACAGGATAGATAAAATCATTGCGGATGTGACCCCCTTCTCCCGGAAGGAGGTGCGCGCCCTTCTGCGGGAGGGGCGGGTGACGGCGGAGGGCCGCCCCATCCGCAACCCGGGAGAGCGGCTGGATCCGGAGGCTGTGCCGATCGAGCTGGACGGCCGGCCGCTGCGCTTTACGGCGCAGGTGTATTATCTGCTGTACAAGCCGGCCGGCCTGCTCTCGGCCAGCCGTGATTCCTCCCGCCGCACGGTGGTTGATCTTGTGGAAAAGGCCACCGGCCGCCGCGGCCTCTTTCCGGTCGGGCGGCTGGACAAGGATACCACCGGATTGCTGCTGATTACCAATGACGGGGATTTCACCCACCGGGTGATCTCCCCCAAAAGCCATGTGGAAAAGGCCTACATCGCCCGGCTGGACGCGCCGGTTCCCGCCGGCACGGCCGAGCGATTTGCCGCCGGCGTCACGCTGGCCGACGGCGAGGTGTGCGCGCCTGCCCGGCTGGAGCTGCTGGGGGAGGAGGGGAGGCTCTGCCGCCTCATCCTCTGCGAGGGCAAGTATCATCAGGTCAAGCGGATGTTCGGGACGGTCGGCTGCGGCGTGGTCACGCTGCATCGGGAACGGATCGGCCGACTGACGCTGCCGGACGGGCTGGGAGAGGGGGACTTCCTCGAGCTGGATCGCGAAACGGCGGCGAAGGCCCTCTGCCCTAAGGGCGGGGAGCCGGCGTCGTGCAGGGGCGAAAAGCCGGTTTCTATGCCGGACAGGCCGCAAATATGACTGATTTGTGAACAATTTACCAAAAAGACAATATCTATCGGTAAAATCCTTTGATTTTTAGTGATTTTAGTTTATTCTGAATTTTTTGTTATACAATTTACATAAAGCCGGATTTTTAAGTTTGGATAATTCAAGA
>UQRS01000038.1 GCA_900543525.1 uncultured Oscillospiraceae bacterium | reverse complement strand
AACAGGCTGTTTGCATGAAGGAGGAAGAAGAATGGCAAAATCGCGCGCGGTTGTGGCGGTGGTCGGTCGGCCGAACGTCGGCAAATCGACCCTTTTCAACAAATTGATCGGCAAGAGGTTGTCCATCGTCGACGACACGCCCGGCGTGACCCGCGATCGGATCTACGGCGACTGCGAGTGGCAGGGGCGCACCGTTCTGCTGGTGGATACCGGCGGAATCGAGCCGCGCACCGACGATCTGATCCTTTCAAAAATGCGGACGCAGGCCCAGCTTGCCATAGATACCGCCAACGTCATCCTCTTTGTCACCGATATCCGCAGCGGCGTTACTGCCGCGGATATGGAGATTGCAGCCATGCTCCGCAAAAGCGGAAAGCCGGTAGTGCTCTGCGTGAACAAGTGCGACTCGCTCGGCGCGCCTCCGGTGGAGCTGTATGAGTTTTACAACCTCGGGCTGGGAGAGCCGATTCAGGTCTCCGCCGAGCACGGGCACGGCACCGGCGACCTTTTGGACGAGGTGTTTTCCCACCTGCCGGAGGAGCCGGAGGACGAAGCGGAGGAGGATTTCATCCGCGTCGCCCTGATCGGTAAGCCGAATGTGGGAAAATCCTCCCTTGTCAACCGCATTTCCGGGGAGGAGCGGTCGATCGTCTCGGATATTGCGGGTACGACCCGTGACGCGATCGACACTCCGGTCGAAAATGCTTACGGAAAATTCATTTTCATCGACACGGCCGGCCTCCGCCGCAAGAGCAAGGTGGAGGACAGCATTGAAAAATACAGCGTTCTTCGGGCTAAGATGGCGGTGGAGAGGGCTGATGTCTGCGTCATTATGATCGACGCAACCGAAGGCTTTACCGAGCAGGACTCCAAGGTGGCGGGCATCGCGCTGGAGCAGGGAAAGGCCTGCATCATCGCGGTGAACAAATGGGACGCCGTGGAGAAGGATGGCGGCACAATGGCCTCCTTCCGCAAAGGGCTGGAGAAGGATTTCTCCTTTATGTCCTACGCGCCGATCCTCTTTATTTCGGCCAAAACGGGGCAGCGGGTTGACCGACTGTACGAGCTGATCCGATATGTCTATGATCAGAATTGCATGCGTATCTCGACCGGAATGCTCAACGACCTTCTGGCCGACGCGACCGCCCGGGTGCAGCCGCCTTCGGACAAGGGCAAGCGGCTCAAGATTTTTTATATGACCCAGGCCTCTACCCGGCCGCCGACCTTTGTATGCTTCTGCAATCGGGAGGAGCTGTTCCACTTCTCCTACCAGCGGTATCTGGAGAATCAGATCCGTTCGACCTTCGGGCTTGAGGGAACGCCGGTGCGCTTTATCATTCGGGAGCGCGGCGACGGAAAAACCAAAGCATAGTGAATTTGGAGGATGTTTGCCATGTGGATTGTTGCCTTGATTGCTGCATTGGTACTCAGCTACCTTTTGGGAAGTATCAACTGGGCGATTATTATTTCAAAAACCATGACGCATAAGGACGTGCGGGAGTCGGGAAGCGGAAACGCTGGAATGACCAACGTGCTGCGGACTGCCGGCAAGACGGCCGGAATCCTCACGCTGATCGGAGATATTGCCAAAGGATTGGCCGCCGTGGCCATCGGCCGCTATCTGCTGTTTCCGTACATATACACCCTCACGGCGAACGAATGGCTGGCGCCGGTTTACGGTGTGTTTTATTGCGGAATCGCCTGTATGCTCGGGCATATTTTCCCGGTGTTTTTCGGATTCCGCGGCGGAAAAGCGGTCGCCACCACGGTGGGGATCACGCTGATTATTGATTGGCGGATCACCCTGTGCGCGGTGCTGGTTTTCCTGATTCTTTTCCTTTTTACCAAGATCGTTTCGATCAGCTCCATTTTTGCTGCCGCTTCGGTGACGCTTTTTGCCTTTCTCTATTATCCGCTGTGGGGCTACACGCCGGAGGGAAGCCGGCTGGTGCTGACGCTGCTTGCGGCGGTGCTCAGCCTGATTATCATCGTGAAGCACAGATCGAATGTTGTCCGCCTCATCCACGGGGAGGAGAAGAAGATTATCTCCAAATAAAAGGAGCGATTTAAACCATGGCGAAAATTACGGTTCTGGGCTGCGGCTGGGGCACCGCACTGGCGATGGCCGCACATGCGGCCGGGCATACGGTGACCCTCTGGTCTCCCTTCGCGGCGGAGGTGGAGGCCATCAACACCCAGCACGAGCAAAAAAAGCTGTTGCCCGGTGTGCATATTCCGGAGGATATTCCGGCGACCACTGACCTTGCGGCGGCCGAAGGGTCGGATCTGACCATCATTGCCGTGCCCTCCCGCTTCGTGCGGGAGACGGCGGTAAAATTGAAATCCCTGCACGACTGCGGGATTCTGGTCAACGTTTCCAAAGGGTTTGAGGATGGCACGCTCTATCGCCTGAGTCAGGTGCTGCACGAAGAATTGCCGGAGAAAAGGGTGGTTGTGCTTTCCGGCCCCTCCCACGCGGAGGAGGTCGCACGGTACATTCCGACCTCTCTGGTCGCCTCCTCGGACGATCCCGCGGCGGCGGAGATGGTGCAGGATCTGATGATGAGTGAAAGCTTACGGATATACACCAACGACGATGTGATCGGCGTTGAGCTTGGCGGCGCGCTGAAGAACATCATTGCGCTGGCGGCCGGAATTCTCGACGGCATGCAGCTTGGCGATAACACCAAGGCGGCGCTGATGACCCGCGGCCTGACCGAGATTTCGCGTCTCGGGCTTGCGCTCGGGGCAAAGCGGGATACCTTTTCCGGCCTGACGGGGATCGGCGATCTGGTGGTGACCTGCACCTCCATGCACAGCCGGAACCGCCGCTTCGGCATCCTGATCGGCAAGGGAGTAGAAACCATGGCTGCCCTTGCGGAAATCGGCACGGTCGAGGGGTATTATGCGACCAAGATGGCCTATGAGCTCAGCCGCCGGCAGGGCATCGTCATGCCGATCACCGAGCAGTGCTATGAGGTGCTGTACAACCGGAAGGACGCCTCCACCGCGCTCAGGGAGCTGATGGGACGCCCGGGAAGGAGCGAGCACGATCTGCTGTATGATTAAAGCTGATATCCAAAATATTCTGTTTGACCTGGACGGCACCCTTTCGAATACGGAGGAGGGAATCGTCAAGTCGGTGCAGTACGCGCTGGCGGATTTCTCCATAAAGGAGGAGGATACAGCCTCCCTCCGGCGGTTTATCGGTCCTCCGCTGCGGGAGTCCTTCTGCCGGTTTTACGGTATGACGACCGAGGAGGCCGAGCGCGCCGTGCGCAAATACCGCGAAAGGTATGAGACGGTCGGCGTTTATGAAAACCGCCTCTTTGACGGCGTGCCGGAGATGCTTTCCGCCCTGCGGCGGGCAGCAAAGCATCTGGCGGTGGCAACCTCCAAGCCGACCGTCTTTGCAAAGAAGGTCTTGCAGCAGCACGGCATTGAAGGGGATTTCGACCTCGTGGTCGGCGCAGAGCTGGACGGCCGCCGCGACGCCAAGGAGGAGGTCATTGCGGAGGCGCTTCGTCTTCTGAACATCGGGGAGGAGGCGCGAAAGCACACCGTCATGGTGGGCGACCGCAGCTATGATCTGAACGGCGGAAGGGCTTTCGGCCTCAAAACGGTCGGCCTTCGACTGGGCTTTGCCGCGCCCGGCGAGCTGAAGGCCTGCCAGCCGGATTTTATCGCGGCGGATATTGCGGAGCTGACCGCCTACCTGCTGGGGGAGCAGAAGCAAAACACAACCGATTAAAACCACAAGGGCTGTCCGGAGGATGCTTCCGGGCAGCCTTATTTGATAGCGTACAAAACCGGGGAGGATTTTTTCCTGTTCCGTATTTGGTCAGAAAGGATTCTGCCAGCAATATTTTCCTCGCTTTGTTAGAAAAATATTGCGAACTGTGGGGTTTGGTGGTAAAATTATTAAATATACGACCATACTAATCAGAAAGGGGAGCGAGGGGCAACATGGCTTTTAAAAAATGGAGCATTCCGACGCTCGACAAGCCGTTGGCCAATCGCCTGGCGGAAGAGTGCGGCGTCGATCCTTTTGCCGCCCTGCTTCTTTGCGCCCGCGGCTTCTGCACGCCGGAGGAGATTGAGGAGTTTTTGTCCGACGACGCGCCGCTCGGCGATCCGTTTGAAATAAAGGATATGTACAAGGCGGCCGACCGCGTCCGCCTCGCGCTGGAGAATTTTGAGAAAATCGCGGTTTTCGGCGATTATGACTGCGACGGCGTTACGGCAACCTGCCTTCTTTACGGCTACCTTTCGGATAAGGGCGCCGACGTGCTTTATCACATCCCGGAGCGAAGCGACGGCTACGGCATGTCGAGGGAGGCGGTCGATCGTCTGCACGCCGCCGGGGTGAGCCTCGTTTTGACGGTGGACAACGGAATCAGCGCGGTGGAGGAGATTGCCTACGCCGCCACGCTGGGGATTGATGTCGTGGTCACCGACCACCACCTCCCCGGAAAGGTGCTGCCGGCCGCCGTGGCTGTGGTGGATCCCCACCGCGCCGATTGCCCCAGCTACTTTAAAGATATGGCCGGGGTCGGCGTGGCCTTCAAGCTGGTATGTGCGCTGGAGGAACGCCCTCCGGAGGAGCTGCTGCCCGTGTACGCCGATCTGGTTGCGCTGGGCACGGTGGCCGATGTGATGCCTCTGGTGGGGGAAAACCGCACCTTTGTTCAGTATGGAATCCGCGCCATTCAAAACGGCGGCCGGCCGGGTGTTGCCGCTCTGCTTCGCGCCGCTTCGGCGAGCGGGAGGCCGGTTACCTCCACCACGATTGCTTATATGCTGGCGCCGCGGATCAACGCGGCCGGCCGCATCGGCAGCCCGACGAAGGCGGTCACTCTCCTTCTTGAGCGGGAGGCGGCGGCCGCCGATCTTCTGGCGCAGGAGATTTGCGAGGACAACGCCCGCCGTCAGGAAATTGAACGTGAGATTGCCGCCGCCGCGGTGGAGGCAGTGACCGATCAGGGCCTTGAATACGACCGGGTGATTGTCGTCGCGGGCGAGGGATGGCATCACGGCGTTGTAGGTATCGCCGCCGCCCGCCTTGCCGAGCGGTTCGGACGCCCGGTTATCCTTCTCTCCATTGATGGGGAGACGGCCACCGGCTCCGGAAGGAGCGTCGCGGGCTTCGATCTGTTTTCGGCCGTCCGTTCGGCGGAGGCACTGCTGACCCGGTACGGCGGGCACACGCTGGCCGCCGGCATGAGCCTGAAAACGGCCGACATTCCCGCCTTCCGGCAGGAAATCGAGGCCTATGCAGCCGAGCATTATCCGGTGATGCCTTTTCCGGAGCTGCGGCTTGACTGCAAGCTGAATCCGGCGGCGCTGAGCGTTGACCTTGCGCGCACGGCCGAGATTCTGGCTCCCTTTGGAAGCGGCAACCCGCAGCCGGTTTTCGGCCTCTTTGGGCTGAAGCTGGAGCGGATTCAGGGCATGGGGGGAGATAAGCATGTCCGCCTGATCCTTTCGCGCGGCGGCGCGGCGATCAGCGCCGTAAAGTTCGGCGTTTCGCCGGCCGATTTTCCTTACCGCGTCGGGGATGTTGTCAATCTTGCCGCCGTGCTGGAGGTCAACCTCTGGCAGGGGAGCGAAAATCTCAGCATACAGATTCGGGATATACAGGCCGCCGTCCAGACGGAGGAGGATTTCTACCTTTCGGTCCGGGCGTATGAGGCCTTTCGGCGCGGGGAGACCGGCGGTTTCGATCCGGCGGCCCTGCTGATTACGAGGGAGGACGCGGCGGAGGTCTTTCGTGCCGTCCGCGCCGAGCGGGGAGAGATTTCGCTGGACGCGCTCTTTGCCCGGCTGGCCGGCCGCCTTACATACGCAAAGCAGCGGGTCGCCTGCGACGTGTTGTGCGAGCTGGGCGTCCTCCTGCGGGAGGGAGAGCGGCTTTCCCTGCCTCCGGACGGCGGAAAGGTCGACCTGGCCTCCTCTGACATATTGACAAAATTAAAAAGCAGTATAGTGGGTAATGTTGGATGAACAGAACGTTGGATGATTACGGCAAAGTAAAATATTATGACGGCCGGTTTGAAACGTTGGAGGAAATGATGAAGGCGCAGAGCGACAGCTACAATCTGCCGCTGATCCGAAAGGCATACGACCTCTGCGTGCAGGCACATGCAGGGCAGAAGCGCTCTTCGGGCGAGCCGTTTTATCTGCACCCCTTCTCGGTCGCCTGCATCATTGTGCAGCTCGGCATGGACTCCGAGTCGGTGGCCGCTGCCCTCCTCCACGACGTGGTGGAGGATACGCCTGTCACCGCGCAGGAGGTGGAGAAGGCCTTCGGCAAGGATATTGCCATGCTGGTCGACGGCGTGACCAAGATCGGCCGCATCCCCTTCATCACGAGGGAGGAGCAGCAGGCCGAAAATATCCGTAAAATGCTCCTCGCCATGGCGGAGGATATCCGGGTGATCATCATCAAGCTGGCCGATCGGCTGAACAATATGCGAACCATCGGCGCTCTGCCTGAGCAAAAGCAGCGGGACAAGGCGCTGGAGACGCTGGAAATCTACGCCCCGATCGCGCACCGACTCGGTATCCGGCCGGTGAAGGAGGAGCTGGAGGATCTCTCGATTGCGACCCTCGATCCGGTCGCCTACCGGGAGATTGAGCAGTCCCTCTCCACCCGGAAGCAGTACAGGGAGGCGCTGATTGAGTCGATCAAGAACCGCATTCAGGAACGGGTTTCGCCCTTTGTGCCGGATATTTATATCGAGGGAAGAATTAAATCCATCCACGGCATTTACCGCAAGATGTACGTCCAGGGCAAGTCGTTTGAAGAAATCTATGACATCTACGCCGTGCGGATCATCACCGGCACGGTCAACGACTGCTACAACATTCTCGGTATCATACACGATATTTTCCGGCCGATTCCCGGCCGGTTCAAGGATTATATCTCCACCCCCAAGCCGAATATGTACCAGTCTCTGCATACCACCGTCATCGGGCGGGAGGGCGTCCCGTTCGAGGTGCAGATCCGCACCTGGGATATGCACCACACGGCCGAGTTCGGTATCGCCGCCCACTGGAAGTATAAGGAGGGCATCAACTCCACCGACGCAAAGCTGGAGGAACGGCTGGCCTGGATCCGGCAGATTCTGGACTCTCAGAAGGACGCCGACGACGCGGAGGAGATTGTACAGACCATCAAAACCGACCTCTCGCAGGAGGATGTTTTCGCCGTTACGCCGAAGGGGGACGTCATCAATCTGCCGACCGGGTCGACCGTGATTGACTTTGCCTATGCGATTCATACGGCGGTCGGAAACCGCATGGTCGGCGCCAAGGTGGACGGCCGGATTGTCCCCATCACGCATGAGGTGAAAACCGGCGAGATTATCGAAATTTTGACCACTACGGCGCAGGGACACGGGCCGAGCCGCGACTGGCTTTCGATTGCCAAAACCAGTCAGGCGCGCAATAAAATCCGTTCCTGGTTCAAAAAGGAAAAGCGGCCGGAGAATATCGCCACCGGCAAGTCCGAGCTGGAACGGGAGTTCTCCCGCAACGGCATCCGGCTGCCCGACGCGGAGATGGCCGATTTCCTGAATCAGATTTCCGAGCGGCTGCACTATGCCAATCTGGAGGAGTTTTACGCCGCGATCGGCTATGGCGGTATCCGCCTTTCCAAAATCATGCCCCGGGTGAAGGAGGCCTACTCCAAGCTGTTGCGGGAGTCCCGCGGCGCGGAGGTTCCCGAAATCACGCCGGAGGTCAAACGCAGCAAATCCTCCGAAGGCGTGGTGGTCGAGGGGATCGACAACTGCCTGATCAAGCTGTCGCAGTGCTGCACTCCGCTGCCGGGGGATGAGATTATCGGCTTTATTACAAGGGGGCACGGCGTCTCCATCCACAAGCGCGACTGCAACAACGTTCCCCCGATTATCGAAAACGCCGAGGAGCCGGAGCGGTGGGTCAAGGCCTACTGGGCGACCGGACAGAAGGAGAGCTTCAAATCCTCCCTTCAGATTCTGGCGATCGACCGCAGCGGCATGCTGGCCGACATCACGGTCGCTCTGGCCAGCATGCGGGTCATGCTTCACTCGGTCAACGCGCGGGAGAGTAAGGGCGGAAACTGCATCATCGACGTTACGGTCAGCACCGAAAATCTGGATCACCTTAAAAACATCATTACCCGGCTTTCCAAAATTCCCGACGTGGTTACGGTCGACCGGTTGAATCAGTAACTGCGTTTTCCCTTACCCTTCCAAAAAAGAAATGAGGTTTTTTCATGATTGCGATTGTACAGCGGGTTCTTTCGGCGGCGGTAACCGCCGACGGCCTCCCCGCCGGGGAGATCGGACCAGGTCTGCTCATCCTCCTCGGCGTGGTGGACGGAGATGGGAAGGCGGAGGCTGCCACGCTCGCGGCCAAGACTGCCAATCTGCGCATTTTCTACGACGAGGCAGATAAAATGAACCGTTCCCTGCTGGATACGGCGGGCGGCGCGCTGGTGGTCTCCAACTTTACGCTGGCCGCCGACGTCCGCAAGGGCAACCGCCCCTCCTTCACCGGGGCGGCCTCGCCGGACGTGGCCGAGCGGCTGTGTGAGGCTTATATGGCCGAGCTGCGGCGGCTGGGCGTCTCCCGGGTGGAGAGCGGCCGCTTCGGCGCCGATATGCAGATTGCCATGACGGCCGACGGCCCGGTCACCATCACACTCGATACCGATATATGGAAACGGCCGAAGCACGCCTGACGCTGCTTTGCTGCCGGAATGTTTTAAAGAAAAAGGGAGGCGCCTTGTCATGTCGGAACGAACCGGCCTGAAAATAGAGAGGCTTACCCTCGGCGCGCTGTGCTCCAACTGCTATGTTGTCACGGCAGGGGAGGAGGCGCTGCTGATCGACCCGGGGGAGGAGGACGCCCGGCTGGACGCGGTCTGCCGCGAGATTGCCGGGAAAAACGCCTACATCCTTTTGACCCACCGGCACGCCGACCACCTGATGGGGCTTGCAAGGGCCAAAGCGCTTGCCGGCGGCAGGATCGCCATACATGAGCTGGACGCGGCCGGCACCTCCTCGCCGGAGGTCAGCTGCTGCCGGGAGATTTACGGCCGGATGCTGACGCCGACAGAGCCGGACATCCTGCTGCATGACGGCGACCGTCTGCCCTTCGCCGGGCGGGTGATTACCGTGCTGCACACGCCCGGACACACGGCCGGCTCGGTCTGCTTTCTGATAGACGACTGCCTCTTTTCCGGGGATACGCTTTTTGCCGGGACGGTCGGGCGTACCGACCTGCCGAGCGGCAGCAGCGGCGATATGCTGACTTCGGCGGCGCGGCTGGCCGCCCTGCCGGGGGAGTATAAAATTTATCCCGGACACGGAGAGGCGACCACCCTCTCCCGGGAGAGGATATCCAACCCATATTTATCAACTGCATCGGAGCGTTTATGATTGAACTGATTACCGAAAAAAAGTATTATTACGAGCTGGAGAATATTCTCCGCCTGTTTTACCCGTTCGAAAAGATCCTGCCGTCCGCGCCGGAGGCCGGACGTCGGGTGACCGCTTCCGCCTTGCCGGAGGAAACGGGCGGCCATGCCCTTCTGTTGGAGCTTGCAGGCGGCAGCCTTTCCGATCGTCGCATGGGTAGGGTGGAGGACGGCAGCCTCTGCGGTTTCGACCGGCGGGAGCTTGGCCTGGCTCGCCTGCTGTATGAGGGACTTTGTGCCGCCACCGGTTACCGGCCGCCTTGGGGCGTGCTGACCGGCGTTCGGCCGGCCAAGCTTTTTCGCCGCCTGATGCTTGCGAAAGGGGAGGAGACTGCCCGCCGCTTTTTCGTGGAGGAGCTGCTGGTGCAGCCCGAAAAGGCGGCGCTTTGTGCCGCCGTCTCCCGCTCCGAGGGGGAAATTGTCGCCCTTTCCCGGCCGGAATCCTACAGTTTGTACATAGCGATTCCCTTCTGCCCGACGCGGTGCTCCTACTGCTCCTTTGTTTCCCACTCGGTGGAGAAGTCGGCCGCGCTGGTTCCGGAATATGTCGAGCTGCTCTGTCGGGAGATTGCCGAAACCGCCGCTTTGATAAAGCCGTATAACCTCCGGCTGGAGACGGTTTACATCGGCGGCGGAACGCCGACCACCCTCTCGGCCGATCAGCTGCGTCGGGTGATGGGGGCGGTCGCCGCCGCATTCCCGCTTGACGGGATTCGTGAATATACTGTGGAAGCAGGCCGTCCCGACACCGTCACGCGCGAGAAGCTGGAGGCCATCCTTGCCGGCGGCGCCACCCGCATCAGCATCAATCCCCAGACCATGCAGGACGCCGTTTTGCGGGAGATTGGCCGCCGCCACACGGCCGACGATGTCCGAAAAGCCTTTGCCCTGGCGCGAGAGACAGGTTTTTCCAATATCAACATGGATCTGATCGCCGGTCTGCCGCTCGACACGCCGGAGGGCTTTCGCGGCACGGTGGAGGAGCTGCTCGCCCTCAACCCCGAAAGCGTCACCATCCACACGCTGGCGATGAAGCGCGCCTCCCGCCTCACGGTGGAGGGGGAGCGTGCACTGCTCTCGGCCGGCGGGGCGGTGACCCGGATGCTGGCCGACGGCCGCCGCATGCTGGAGGCGCGGGGGATTTTCCCCTACTACATGTACCGGCAGAGCAAAACGGTCGGCGGGCAGGAGAACGTCGGGTATGCAAAGCCCGGCTTTGCGGGGCTTTACAACGTCTATATCATGGATGAGACCCACTCCATCCTCGCCTGCGGCGCGTCGGCGGTGACCAAGCTGAAGGCCCCTTTTTCCGAAAGGGAAAAAATCGAGCGTATTTTTAACTATAAATATCCATATGAATACAATAAACGCTTTGACGAGATTCTGGCGCGAAAAAGGCAGGTGCATGACTTTTATGCAGGATATTACCGAAATCTATAACCGCGTGGGTCGGATCAACCAAGCCGCGCTGGAGGATCCGGAGGGCTTCGTCGCAGCCTGTGAGGAAAGCTATCATCGCTCCATCTACTCGATCGCCGACAGTATTTCGGCGGGAGAGGGGAGGACGGTCGTTATGCTGGCTGGACCCTCCAGCTCGGGAAAAACAACCTCCGCGCACATCCTGCGGGACGCGCTGGCCGCGCGCGGCGTGCGGTCGCACACCGTCTCTCTGGACGACTTCTACTTTGGGGTCAGCAACACGCCGGTCGATGAAAACGGCCGCCAGGATTTTGAGTCGGTGCACGCTCTCGACCTCGACGAGCTGCACCGCTGCTTCGCATGCATCGCCAAATCGGGGGAGTGCCTTTTTCCCATATTTGATTTTCACACCGGCGAGCGCAGCCCAAAGGGGCGGCTCATCCGCGCCGCGTCGGGCGACGTGATGATTGTGGAGGGGCTGCACGCCCTCAATCCGCTGGTGCTTTTTGCCATGCCGGCCGATCGGCTTGTCAAGCTGTATGTCAACGTCGGCAACCGGGTCTATGACGACGAGGGCGGCATCCTCCTGACCCGGAAGGATATCCGCCTGATCCGGCGGATTTCGCGGGATAAGATCTATCGCAATTCGGGGATCGAGAACACGCTGCGTATGTGGCCGGATGTCCAGCACGGTGAAAAGAACTATCTTTTTCCGCACAGCGGCGCGGCTGATTATACCATCAACTCTTTTCACCCGTATGAGCTCTGCATTTTCAAAGAGGAGCTGCTGACCATGGTGGCCGGCCTCGACCCGAAGCATCCGCAGTATGATTTCGCTTTGCAGGCGGCTTACGGCCTCGACCGGTTTGTCAGTCTGCCGCACAGTCTGGTGCCCAAAACCTCCCTGATGCGGGAGTTTATTGAGTCCGCGTAAAGCCTCTTCGCCGCCCGTCTTGCAATCGGGGGAGGAGTGTGGTACAATGAACAGGGCAAAAATTTCCTGCCTTTTGTGTTAAGAGGCGATTTGTGCCTCCTCTTCCTTTTTTTGGATATGCGGCTCTGCGGCCGTGTAAAATAAATATGCCGTTCGCAAAAGCCGCGGACGACAGGTTTTTTGAAAGGATGAATAGTTATGGGATTTATTGAAGATACATTTGTCAAGGCAAAGGATGTCTTTACCTCGGTTGGGGAGAAGGGCAGCGAGCTGCTTTCGGTGCAGAAGCTGAAGATCGAAGCAGCCAAGAAGGAATCTCAGCTTTCCAAGAACTACGCAACGCTGGGACGCGTGGTCTATTCCAACCTCAAAAATGGTTGCGAGGCCGGAGATGGCTGTGCCGCGCTGGTACAGACGATTGATGACAATCTGGCGGCGCTGACCGCCATCAGAAAGCAGATTGCGGATCAAAAGGGGATGGTGCTGTGCCCCGAGTGCGGCGACAGCAATCCGAACGATTCGGTCTACTGCTCCAAGTGCGGCGCCAAGCTGCACGGCTGAGCAAAACGGATTTTGCATATCTTCCGGGACGGCGGGGAGCTTCTTCGCCGTCCCGGCTATATCCGCACGGCGCGGTTCCTTGTGCCGCCCGCTGCTGCAAAACTCACATCTGACGTTTAAAAAAGCGGGGGAGAGATTTTGTTTTCTTATGAACGATACGCCGCGGCGGCCGATTTCCTTCGTGAAGCGATAGGGGCAGTTCCCGACACCGCGCTGGTGCTCGGCTCCGGCCTCTCGCTTTTGGCGGAGGAGATGGAGGTTCGCCGCCGGATTCCCTATGCCGATATTCCCGGGTTCCCCCGGCCGACCAATCCCTCCCACGCGGGGGAGCTGCTTTGCGGCACTCTCTCCGGGCGGGAGGTGCTTGTTTTCTCCGGCCGGACGCATGGGTATGAGGGCTACACGATGGCGGAGGTTTCCTTTTATGTTACGGTGCTCGGCCTGCTTTCGGTGCGGCGCATGATTATAACCAACGCCGCCGGCGCGGTCAACCCGGATTTTGCGCCCGGCGACATCATGCTGATTACCGACCATATCAAGATGTGTGGGGAGAGTCCGGCCACCGGCCCTGTGGACGCGCGGCTGGGCTCGCTTTTCTTCGATCTGTCAGCGGCATATTCTCCCGCACTTTGCCGCCTGACGAGAGAGGCGGCAAACCGCCTTTCGCTCCCTTTGCGGGAGGGGGTATATCTCTACTGCGCCGGGCCGCAGTATGAGACGCCGGCCGAGATTCGGGCCTTCCGCACGCTGGGAGCCGACGCGGTCGGCATGTCCACCGTGCCGGAGGTGATCGCCGCCGCCCGCGCGGGGATTGAGGTGCTGGGCTTTTCCCTCCTCACCAACATGGCAGCCGGCATCTCGAAAGCGCCGCTTTGCGACCGGGAGGTTGTGGAGATTGCCGGAAAATCCGGCGGGCGGCTCGCCTCCCTGATGCGGGAGGTTTTGCAAAGCCTTTGAGTTTTCCCGATCGGCTGCGGCTGGTCGATTGATTTTTGCTGCCATCGGTTGGTAAGGGCAAAACTGCAAAGCACCTGCCAACGATGGAGTTTCGAGCGATTTTTTGTTTTTGAGATGCAGGCGCGGGCTGACGCCCGCCAAGGCGAAAAGGGCAAAAAACGCCGGAAAGACGCGCTGTCAGGCGTGTTCGCCCTTGCTAACCGACGCTATAGAAGGACAAGCTGACTATGAAAGATACCTTGCGTTTGTATGTGATTATCGCGGACGATAACGAATATGTCGCCGCCAAGGCCGCCGCCCCCGTCCCCGTGCAGGACTGCACCCCCTTCGGACGGGAGGGGTTTTCCTTCTCCCTGACGGGGGAGGGACGCCTGGCGGAGGTTATCGTTCTCTACTCCCGCGTGGGAAAGGTAAACGCCGCCGCCTGCGCAGCTTATGCCGTGGCGGCCGGTGCGGATTATATCCTGAACGCCGGGCTGTCGGGCGGCCTCTCTGGCGTCGGACGGGGAGAGGTCATGCTGGCCACCCGCTTTTTTGAACACGATTTTGACCTGACGCCGCTCGGCTATAAAAAGTGCGAGAAGCCGGGGGAGAAGTGGATGCACACTGCCTCACCCGAACTGAACCGGTTGTTCCTTGACGCCTGCCCCGACCTGAAATGCGGCACGGTCGCCACGGGTGACTGCTTTGTCTGCGACGAGGGGCTGCGCCGCGAGCTTAGCGAGCAGTACGGCGCGATGTCCTGCGATATGGAGTCGGCTGCGATGGCCTCGGTCTGCGCGGACGCCGGTGTCGGCTTCGCCTCCTTGCGGAAGATTTCGGACGACGCGGGGGAGGAGGCCGATAAGGCCTACCGTCAGTCGAAGAACCGGCTGGAGCAGCCGCTGTTTTCCTGCTTTTACGCGGGGCTTTCCGGCCTGCTGGGGGCGGACGCCCTCTGGAAGTGACGGGACGAATTTGCATTTTACGATGGAATACAAAATAAAGGTTGTGTGATAGGTTTGGGAGCAAAACGAAAACCACAGACGTTTTTACAGGGTGCGGTCATCCTGACGGTTTCGACCTTGCTGGTCAAGGTGATCGGCGCAATTTTTAAAATACCGCTGGGCAACCTCCTCGGCGGAAGCGGCATGGGATATTTTACCAGCGCCTATGATCTGTATCTGCCGCTTTACTCGCTGGCGATGGCCGGCCTGCCGATTGCCATCTCCCGCCTGGTCGCGGAGCGCGTGGCGGAGAAGCGGTTTGCCGACGTCTATAAAACGCTGAAAATTGCGCAGCGCGCCTTTCTGGTGACCGGACTTACCGGCACGGTAGTGATGCTGGCTGCGATCTATCCTTATACTCTGTACATCGGCAACACCGGCGCGGCTTTCAGCATGTTCGCCATTGCGCCGGCTTTGCTGTTTTGCTGCATCATGTCCTCTTACCGTGGATTTTATGAGGGCATGCGGAACATGTATCCCACCGCTGTCTCTTCTGTGATTGAGGCGCTTGGCAAGCTTCTGCTTGGGCTTGGGTTTGCCTACCTTGTCATTTTCAAGGCGCAGTCGGAGTTTCAGCTGGCCGGTACGGTTTTTGGAAAGATCGTGTCGGTCGGTGCCGACGCGGACGCCGACCAGATTTATGAGATGATTGTAGAGGCTGCGTCGCCCTATGCCTCGGCGGCGGCCATCCTCGGCATTACCATCGGCTCGGTGCTCGCGACCCTCTTCCTGATCATTTACCACAGAGTGTCGGGCGCGAAAATCACCCGGGCGGAGGTTGCGGCCTCTCCCGCGCCGTACAGCGGCAAGCAGACGCTGAAAATGCTGGTTGCCATCGCGATTCCGGTCGTGCTCGGCTCTCTGGTGTCCAATTTCTCCAGCCTGATCGACCTGCTGACTGTGCAGAAGCGGCTGGCCACGGTGGTAGAGACTGCCCCCGGCACAATCCTCGGCATGTACAACGGCCTTTTGCCCGAAAGTACCGTGGGCGCGGAGGTCTCCGGCCTGGTGGAGACGGTGCCGAACTATCTCTACGGCTGCTACAAGGGTTTTGCCTATTCCGTTTTTAACCTCGTGCCCTCGATCACCTCGGTGCTGGGGGTCAGCGCCCTGCCGGTGCTGGCGACCGCCTGGGTGGAGCAGAACAAGTCCTCGATCAAGAAGAATATTGAGTCGATGGTCAAGGTAACCGCCCTGATCGCTGCTCCGGCCGGTATCGGAATTACCGTGGTGGCCGGCCCGATTCTGAACCTGCTCTACTCCGGGAAGGAGAGGGAGGTCGCGGTGGCCACGCCGATTCTTCTGATCCTTGGGCTGGCGGCGCTGTTCAGCGGGCTTTCCGTGCCGCTGACCAACATGCTGCAGGCCATCGGAAAAGAGAAAATTCCGGTACGCAACATCCTGATCGGCGCCGTTATCAAATTTATTTTGAATTTCATACTGGTCGGCATTCCTTCGCTCAACATCATCGGCGCGCCGATCGGTACACTGGTTTGCTATGTTTTCAATTTTGCTGCCAATTTCTACAGCCTTGTCAAATGCGCGGGCGTTCGGCTGGACATCAAAACCATTTTGCTCAAGCCCACCTTCTCGGCCCTGCTTTGCGGCGGCGCCGCGCTTGGCGTACATCATCTGATGTCCAACATTATAACAAGTGCGAAGCTGGTAACCGTTCTTGCGATTCTGGCGGCCGGAGTGGTTTATCTCGCTGCGCTGGTGGTGACGCGCTGCGTTTCCAAGGAGGATATCGGCCTCTTCAGGGGAAATGCTTGAGTCGGAATTTTTACCGTTCCACGCGAAATCTGTATCAGAAATGCAAAAAAGCCTTGAAATATGGGCGTTTTGACATAAATTTTCGCTGGAAATACTTGATTTTAGGAGAAAAATATGGTACAAAATATGTGGTTTGAATTTAAAGACGCATACAAAATAGAGGATTTGCGTCGGATCATGGAGCTTTTGCGAAGCGAAAAAGGCTGCCCCTGGGATCGGGAACAGAATCATAAATCCATCCGTGCCAATCTGTTGGAGGAAGCGTATGAGGCTGTCGATGCCGTTGACCGTGCGAACGACACCGATTTGTGTGAAGAGCTGGGCGACGTTTTGCTTCAGGTTGTTTTCCACGCCCGCATGGCGGAGGAGGAGGGGAGCTTTACCCTCGACGACGTGGCGGACGGCATCTGCAAAAAGCTGATTTTACGCCACCCCCATGTTTTTGGGGAGGTTAAGGTCAGCGACTCGGCGGAGGTTTTGGACAACTGGGATCGGATCAAGCGGGTGGAGAAAAAGCAGGAAACTGCCCTCTCCACACTGGACAGCGTGCCGAAGGCTTTTCCGGCGCTGATGCGCGCGCAAAAGGTTGGCAAGCGCGCGGCAAAGGCCGGCTTCGATTGGGACGCGGTCGACGGTGCATTTGATAAAATCACCGAAGAAACCGACGAACTTCGCGCCGCGATTTCCTCCGGAAAACGGGAGGATATGGGCGAAGAGCTGGGCGATCTGCTTTTCTCGATCGTGAATGTTGCCCGTTTCTTAAAGCTGGATGCAGAGGATGCGCTGCAAAGCGCCACCAACAAATTTATCGACCGGTTCGGCCGGGTGGAACGCCTTGCCGCAAGCCGCGGCCTGGATATGGAAACGGCCGGGATCGACGCACTGGACGACCTCTGGAATGAGGTAAAATAACTTTGTTCATACATCGGGGTTTTCCCCGGGATGAAGCATATATAAAAATTTTGGAGGTACAAAACTTATGAACAAGACAGACCTGGTTGCAGTAGTTGCAGAGAAAGCCGAGCTTTCCAAAAAGGACGCCGACAAGGCGGTTGCCGCGGTTATCGACGCGATTACCGATGCTCTGATCGGCGGCGACAAGGTTCAGCTGGTTGGCTTTGGTACTTTTGAGATCCGCGAGCGCGGTGAGCGCACCGGCCGCAATCCTCAGACCAAGGAGACCATCACCATTGCCGCTTCCAAGGCACCGGTTTTCAAGGCTGGCAAGGCTTTCAAGGACGCTGTCAACAAGTAATTCCAGTTTCTTAAAGAATAGCCGCTCTGTCTTTTTTAAGGCAGGGCGGTTTTGTTTTTTTGTGCCGTGCGAAAAAAAGCGGAAGCCCTTTGGGGTTTATCGCGGCTTTTTTGCTTTATGAATTCTTCTTACAACTTCCGCGCACCGAATGCGGGGAAGTGCATATTCTGTTAGTGAAGTGCTGAAAGTCAAGAAACTTCAAACGAACAAAATATGGATTAGGAGGATTTTTATGGCAGAAGTAAAACAGAATTGTCCGCCGACCGGCAGCTTCAAAGAAGCCGTCTGCATCGACGCGGGACGGGTGTACGACTCTTGCTGCGACCGGGATTGTCTGGAGAATCTCAGCCTGATGTTTACACCGCGCGACCGTGAAATCATCGCTGACGCGACCAATGTCAAGATTCGCAGCGCCGAGGTAATTGATGTGTTTGTCGATGTGGAACCGGTGCATCTGAACCGCGGCTTTTACGCGTGCGACATCACCTTTTTCTTCTTAGTCAAGCTGGACGCTTTTGTTGCTCCGCACTCGGCGCCGATTCCGGTTTGCGGCGTCTGTTCTCATGACAAAAAGGTGATCCTGTACGGCAGCGACGGCAATGTCAAAATTTTCTCGAACGAGTTTGTCCGGGACGACGCGAGCGATACCCAGCTTCCGCAGTCGTCCAACCTGCCGAAGTGTGTCGTCTCCTGTGTGGATCCGGTGCCGCTTTCGGCCAAAATCTGTGAGAGAAAGCAGTGCAAATGCGGATGCAGATGCATCCCGGCCTGCGTTTGCGCCGCGTTGGGCGGCGAGCCGGTCTCCGACCCGGATGGCAGAGACAGAACCGTTGCGGTTACGCTCGGCCTGTTCACGATTGTGCAGCTGATCCGGAATGTGCAGATGCTGATCCCGGTTTATGATTTCTGCATCCCGGAGAAGGAGTGCCGTGATTCAACCGACAGCCCCTGCGATCTCTTCTCCAGAATCAAGTTCCCGCTGGATGACTTTTTCCCGCCGCGCCCCTGTGAGCTGGAGGACTGCGGATGCAGCTGCTCGTGCGCGTGTGACTGCGGCGACAACGACTGATTGAAAGAAACGTAAAGCAGGATATGCTCCTTCACTGCTTTCGTTTGATACATCTGTAAAAAAAAGAACCGTACCGGCAGTGGTACGGTTCTTTTTGCGGAAAATGGGGGAGGCGCTATAAAAATCAAAAAACTGTACTCCCGGCACGCGCAGTTAAAAAATGCATTGTTTCCTCAGCCTTTCTCCGTCCCGTCGCCGCGGCCGGAAGGTGCCGCTCAGAACGCCGGATTTTTCCGGATGCAGCCTCTCTAGTTTTGACACAATTTCACGGTTGCTTGACACCACCTCTTGACAAAGTGACCGCGGGTTGTCATTCTTTTATTGTTGCTCTTGTTAACCGATGAAAATAGAGAAAAGGAAGAGAATGCATGCACCAAACCGATTGCGGAAAAGTGATTTTCTCGTTTGTACTGCCCATATATAATGTGGAGGCTTTTTTGCCGGACTGTCTGGGCTCTCTGCTTTGGCAAAGCTTTGATCATGCGTATGAGATTATCTGTGTGGACGACGGCTCTGCCGACAGCAGCAAAGAGGTTGTCCGCGCTTATCAGAAGCGCTATTCCAACATCCGGCTGGTTGAAAAGGAAAACGGCGGCGTCAGCTCTGCGCGAAATGCCGGGCTGAAACAGGCCGAAGGGGAGTATGTCTGGTTTGTGGATCCGGATGATTACATCTCACCCAATTGCCTTGCATGCATTTATGCCGCCTTCCTCCGTTTTCCGGAGGCCGAGATGCTCTATTTCAACGTCCGGGAAGTTGCGGAGGGCGCCTCTCCCGACGGGGAGTGGGGGAGGCGGATGTCCGCATTATCCCGGGGGCAAAACCGTTGGTAGAGGCCTGCGGGATGGTCAATAAAATCTGCAGACGAACCTTCCTTTTGAAAAACACGCTTTGGGCGGATGAGGCTATCGCGTATGGAGAGGATATTCTGTGGAGCAATCTTGCCGCGTTGGCATGTGAAAGCTATATCACCTCCGACACGGTGCTGTACAATTATCGGCAGCGAAAAAACTCGGTCTCCGGGTTGAAAAATGTCGAAAAAAACGCAGAAAGGCGGCTGGCGGATTCGGTCGCCATTACAGAGCGGTATTTTAAGCTTTATAACACGCAAAAGAATCCGGCAAAGAGGAAAAAAACTGTCTCGCCTGTATCGCATACATACCGAACGGGCCATGCTTCTTTTTGCCGGCTGTAAAGGAAAGAAGCTGCGGCCGGCACAATTTTTGTCGGTATTAAAGGAGAAGGGGCTTTATCCCTTTTGCCCGGTCGGATTTCAGCTTATTCCATGCAGCGATTTGAAAACCACACTGTGCAACTGGCTGACCTTCGGCTTTTTCTTTCGGCCGTATTTTTTCTTGTCTGCCGGTGCGTGCAGCCTAAATAAACGGTGCCGAAGGGCAAAACCGCCGCCGGGAGCTTTTATGTGCTTCCACGGCGGCTTTTTTATGAGTTGCAGGGGCAGCGCCGCCTTGCAGCAGATCAAAGCGAATAGGTGTTTTTTTTGGAGAGCGGCCGGAGGTTGTGGTATCCTCCAATTTTTCGCACCGCAATTTGTCAGTATTGGAGATTTTGTATACGCATTGCATATAAATGGTTGACGGATTTAAAAGAAAGATGTAAACTAATTGTGAATTTGTCAAAATCAGTTATTGTGGAGGGGTTTGTTTTGAACGGTAGCTCGATTCAGATTCTGATTGCCATGGTAT
>UQRS01000037.1 GCA_900543525.1 uncultured Oscillospiraceae bacterium | reverse complement strand
GAGCAAATTGGGTGTAAAGCCTGTTCAAGAAGTATATGGCGGGTTGAAAAAATATAACGCGCAGATAGGTGTAGTGGTAACAAATACCTATTTTACACCTCACGCCAAAGAGCTTGCCAACAGTTTGGGTATTCTTTTGTGGGACAGGGATAAACTTGCGGCACTTATGGCTGTCAGCAATTCAGAAAGCAATCTGTCTACGCCAAAAGCATCTGCCCCTATCGAAGATTCAGCTATTTCTTCGCAACCTGAACCATTGCCAAAGCAAACAACAACCACTTTATTGGAGGAATTTAGTGTGGCTACGATAATAGGTGCCGGAAAGTATGTATTCGGTGAAGATTTACCGTTAGGAAAATACGATTTGCGCGTTATTTCGGGGACAGGGCTATTAAAAATACAAACAGAAGAAGATGATGAATCGTGGGTGAGTTTGGGTCAAGATACTAGATCGGCCAAAGATTATCACGGTTTATCTTTACCTCAGGGCTGGTATTTTTCGCTCGATGGAAATTTACAGGTTGAAATCACAAAATCAAAAATGCTTAAAATAGAATAAACAAGGCTTCTGCAAAGGCAAACACAACAGCCACAACGGGCTATCTGTGTAGAAATACGCGGGTAGCCCGTTACAGCAAGTGCTGAAATTTCCGGATAGACAAAAGCCCGGATCATGCGACTGCATGATCCGGGCTTTTTTATGCATTGTCATACCATAAGCTCTCGCCGCAAGCCTTCTCCGAAAAGCAGGAGTCAAAACGCGTGGGCAAAAAGGGGGGGGCAAGATTTTCCCGCCGGCGTGCACGGCTTCGGGCGGCGGCGTTTGCTATTCGCAGGACGAAAGGCCCATCGGAAAATACAGAATCGTCCAAACCGCCGGGAAAATCGAGGCCGTGGGCGCCCCAGCGGCAAACGAGCCGGCCGCACAAACAGAAGCCGGGCGCGCTTTACGACCGCCACGATCACCACAGCCGCCGCAAAAGACTTGCGAAAGCGCCGCTGCACGCCCGACGTATTTTTACTGCACAGTGTAAAGGAAATCGTCCGTACGTCCGGACGTCCGGACATACGAGCCTCCAAACATCCGGTCAATCTGTCAGCCACTCAGGCAGACCGAAAGCCGTTCCCCCGCCTTTGTGACGGGCGCGCCCGAGCCGCTTTTCAGCCGGGACGTCACACGTCCGAGTCCTCCTGCGAGGCATCCGAATCCTGCGCGGAATCTGCGGGCTGCTCCGTTTCCTCCTCCAGATGGACGGTAAAGCCGCCCTCCATCCCGTGCGTGGAGGGCGTCGGCTCCTCCGGCTCGGCAAACAGCCGGTCGAGCAAGTGCGCCTCTCCCTGCGCAGCGGCGGAATCCTCCCGCGCGTGGCGGCGACGTTTGCGAAAGCCCTCCCGCGCCGGAGGCTCTGCAGCCTCGGCGGCGGGGTCGGCATCCTCCCCGGCGTTCGGATAGGCGGCGCGGCGGGCTGCAATTTCCGCCTCTATTTCCGCCGGCCTCTCCTCATCCGGGGGCGCTTCGGAATCCTCTGCAAAGGCGGCGGCCAAAGCCTCCTCCAAAGCGGAGGCCGCGGACGGCCGACCCTCCGGCTGGGAAAACTCCCCAATCAGCCAGTCGTCGTTCTCGATCGCGGCGGCCAGCTCCTCCCCCTCCGGGTACTCGACCGCGAAGGCGGCGGGATTCTGACGCCGACGGATGAACACCGCCAGAAGATAGACCACGATCATAACCAGCGCCGCGGCCGAAATCTTAATCCCGGTGGAAAGGCCGGGCGTTTTGTACCGGAACTCAATGCTGTGCCGGCCGGCGGCCACCCGCACCGCCATAAAGCCGACGTTGACCTGCTCGATCTCCACCGCTTGCCCGTCGACATAGGCGGTCCAGCCATTCTCCTCATACGGCACCGAGAAGAAGACCAGATTCTCTCTCGAAAGCCTTACGGTGGCGGTAAATCCGTTGCTGGTGCCGGTAAAGTCGGTGCTGGCGGTTCTGGCCCGGTCGGCGCTGTCCGCCTCCAGCGCGCTGTCGCCAAACCGCACCTGCCGCTGGCTGCTTTTGGCGCTCAGAGTGGCGCCTCCGGCATCACCCAGTACGTCATAATCGTCGCTGAGCGGCGTTAGGATATCCTTATGCCGCTCGATCTGCTCATCGGAAAGCAGAATGGCCTTGAGCATCATGTGCGCGCGGTGCTCTTCACTGTAGGCGTCGCACTCCTCCTCGGTCATGTAGTAATCGTAGGTAAAGCCGTAGGGGATATAATTTTCATTCTCATAAATCCGATAGCCGCTCTGGGAGTCGATATACTTCCAGCCGGGCATCTCGGCATCGCCGTTCGAATCTACAAAATCGTCGCCGCCCGACCGATCTACCAGATATTTGACCGAAAGCAGCGGACGCAGGGCGGCAAACCGGGTCTCCGGCCGGGAGCCGACGCCGCGCTCGACGCCGCAATACTCATAAAAATTGGTGACCGAGGCCGGCACGATGGAATGGAAGGCCTGAATGCAGGGGTAGCCCAGATACATGCCGGTGTTGTCCACGCCGTCAAAAACGTCGATCCGGTAATCATTCTTGCCCTGATCGGGAAGGTCGACCTCCCCTTCGATCAACTGGTCAATGATGACCCCCTTCGGGTCGTAGGACTGACTTTTTCCCGTGCCGACAAACACGGCGGCGTATAGGATCGAGACGATGCAAACCATCGCGACCGCGGCGTTCATCATACGGCGGAAGGACTTTTTCCGCATTCTGTACAGCACAAGGGTCAGAATCAGCGAAGCAATCGCAATGCCGCAGGTCACCCAGAACTTGATGAAATAATCTCCCCCGACCTTGTCGCTGCTGGAGAAGAGACCAAAGGCCTTGATATGGCCCTGATCGTCCGTGCCGGTCGGCATCAGGCCGATCAGCAGGGTGAAGAGGCCGGTGATCACAGCCGACCATTTGAGCCCTCTGCCCCAGTCGACCGTGCGATCCTCCAGCGTCAGGACGGTCGCCAGACTCATCATCAGGATCGGCATATAGAACCAGCGGGCGTAATAAGCTGAATTAAAGGCATAGAACGCGCTGTTGAGGATCGGCACCATCGCCATAACCGATAGGATGATGATGATCCGGCGCAGCCAGTTTCCTTTTTTCGACTGAAGCCAGGCGATCACGCCGGTCATGCCGAGCACCGGCAGCCACGCACCCAGAGAGGCCCACTTGACATCGGCGTCGGTGAAGAACACCGGGCGCGCCGGAAGATCGGGCGGGAAGAAGAAAACCTCGATAATATTCAGATAAATCTGCGGACGGCCGTACAGCAGCGCGTTCCAGCCCATCAGTGTGCTGGAGACCCGGTTGTTCTGCATAACCGAGTAGAAGGCCGGCAGCAGCAAAAACGCGGCCAGCGCCACGCCGAGGAGAATCTCCACCGCCATCCAGACAAGGCGGCCGAGCGACAGACTCCAGCGATTGGCCAGCATCCGCACAAACCAGTAAATCACGCAGAAAACCGCCATGCCGAAGAAGAAGAAATAGTTGGAAAGCGCACAGATAAAGCTGGCAAAAATCAGGGGGCCGCGTTTGTTTTCGGCAATATACATCTCCAGCGCGGTGAGAAGCAGGGGGAAGAAGATGATCGCCTCATGAAAATGGTTGAAGAAGATGTTATAAACCGCAAAGCCGGAAAAGGCGTAAAGCAGGCCGCCGAGCATGGCCGACTGCGGCGTTTTGACAAAACGGCGGATATAAAAATAGGCGGTAAAGGCCGCACAGGCAAACTTGAGAATCAGCAGCGGCCCCATCAGGTAGGGCACCATCCAGCTGGGAAACGGCAGGGTCAGCCAGAAAAACGGGCTGCCCAGCAGATAAAAGCTGTAGGAGCCGATAAAATTCACGCCGAGATCGGTATTCCAGTTCCAGAAAATCTCTCCCGCCCGGATTTTATCATGGCACATCTGATAAAACGGGATCTGCTGTACATTGAAATCTCCATAGAAGATAAAGTACCCTTCATTGATAAGCATAAAGGGAATGAAAAAGGCCGCTGCGACGCAAAGCGCCAGCAGGAAGGTCTTTCCATACATCTCCTTCTGGGTTTTGAGCGGATTTACAGACTGCATGCTTCGGTCTCCTCTCCGGCAGAAATTTGCGGGGCCTCTTCAGCCTCCGGCGCGGCCTTGTCCGATTTCAGGAAATAGGAGATGCAGGCCCAGGCCGTGTACAGGAAAAGCAGGAAGTTGATCGCGGACATCAGCGGAAGGATAAGCTCGTCAAACCGCGCCTCCCACGGGGTCTCCCAATCGCCGATATGGAAAAGCAGAATCATGAACTGATTGAGCGCCGTCATAACCGTGAGCGCGGCAAAGCTTATGCCGAAGCGCCGTTTGCGGGTCATCAGCCAGGCCATCAGCGCAAAGGGCAGCACCACAATCTGATACCGCTCATGCATGCGGGTCATAAACATGAAAATGCACTGCATGAAGAAGAGACCGCCGACCCAGCCGCTTCTCCTCCGGCCGCGAACATACAACAAAATCAGCATGACGGCCGCGGCGCCCACCATGATGTAGCCGAACATCTGGTAGGTAAAGCCGCCGAACAACGTCTCGGTATCCTTTACCTCATTGGCCCAGTCCAGCCCCATCATGCCGTAGAAGTTAAAGCAGTAGAGCGAGCACCAGGGATACTTCCCTGCCCCGCCGAGATACACGTCAAAGAAAAGCAGCGGATTGCCCGAACCGATCATAAAGGGCAGAAAGACCACCGCCACCGTGGCAGCCGCCCCGCCGAGGGAGGTCAGAATCTTCTTCCATTTGAATTTGCACTGCCACAAAAGCTCAAGCAAAAAGGCCGGCGTGAACATCAAGCTCTGATATTTGGTGAGGCCGGCCACCGCGAAGAGAACCGCGCCGAGCACCGGCCGCTCCTCCGCAACGTACCAGAAGGCCAGCAGCAGGAAAAAACACATGACCGAGTCGCTCTGCCCCCACAAAGTGGAGTTGAAAAACATGGAGGGGTTGAACAGCCAGGCCATCGCGCTCACAAAGCCGATCCTCTGATCGAATTTTTTTGAGCAGACTCTGTAAAGAAAGACGCCGCACAGGCAGTCAAAGAGGATCGGGAAAATTTTGAGCAGAAGCATCTGCGTATAGATGTTGGCGCCGGTCCCGCCGACCAGGCGGTAAAGCTGCCCGACAAGATACAAAGAAATCAGGTAGAGCGGCGGATAGTCAAGAGAAATCTCCTCCGCGCGGGCGTAGACGGTGAAGAACCCGTCCGGCAGAGAGATTGCCCAGTTCCGATACCAGAAGGTATCCATCTTATTGATATAGGCAACTCCGACCAGCAGTCGGAGCAGCGCCGCAAACCCAAACAGGAAAATAATGGCGAACAGCCACATCTCCCGCTCCTGCTTTTTTGTATCCATCGGCAACTCCTCTTTTCAGAAAAAATTGTGTTCTCCTGTTTTTTACCCGGTTCCAGATACCATCGGTTCAGCGAAATCTCACAGCAAATTGAGGGGGGCAAAAGCCTCCCCCTTTACAAAGCGCCTGTCCCGCAAGACGGCAAACGCGGCGCAGCCGTTCGGCGGCTCTGCCGCCGCTTCACGCCGTGCATTCATTCAATCAGGATTTGGCCGCCGGGAAAGGCGGCGGGGCGTCAGCCCCTGTTTTGCGGCAGCAAAACAAATCCGTCATTCAATGAATGCTCAGTGCGTCGGCGGCTCTGCCGCCGCTTCACGCCGTGCATTCATTATACCAGCAAAAGTTGCTTTTGCCAACCTGTTTTTTTAGGGAACAGATTGCCCAGATTGGCTGGAACTGTCGGAATCTTGCGAAGGGAGACACGCCCCCTTCACCGCTGTTTCGGAGAAAACGCGGCATCAGACAAGTCGACCTTTAAAATACTACAAAATCGTAACTTTTGTTCGCTTGACAGATATGCTATACTATTATGGGTTATTTCAATTGACCGGCGGGGAATATTTTTATGCCCTCGGCAAAAAAGTCGCCTCAGTTTGGCGCGACGCCTTTTTGCCATATGCGCTTTTTAAAAAAGAGGCGGCCGCTTCCCCTATTTTTTGAGAAGCCCCCTTTTCGAAAGGCTTTTCCCTGCCGACCCGCGTTCTGCTCGACTCTTTTTTATAATACACGGCTTTGCCGCCTGTATTCCGCAGCCCCCGCCTGCAAGGCTTTCCCAAACGGGCTGCAAAAAATATGCCGCCGGATTTCGGCCGCGACAGCGCCTTCTCTTTCGCGCCGGCCGCCATCCGGGAAAGGATATGTTTCTATGCAAAATACTGACAGGCTTTGTATGGGGTGTATGAACGACAACGGCGGAGAACAGATCTGTCCGATCTGCGGCTATGATAAAGACAGTCCGCAAAACGGTTCTTTCCTGTCCGCCCGCACCTGGCTGAAAAACCGTTACTGCGTCGGAAAGGTTCTCGACAGCAACGGCGAGGGCGTCTCCTACATCGGATGGGACAACGCAAGCGACACGGTCATCAAGGTGAGGGAGTACTGTCCCACCGGGCTGTGCGAGCGCAAGGCCGACGGTTCGGTTGCCGTGACCGAGGGGAATGACTATACCTATAACGAAGGGCTCCTCAGCTTTATGGAGATGGCGAGAACCCTCTCCGGCTTGAAGGATGTTCCCGCGCTCATGAACATCTACGATGTTTTTGAGGCGAACGGCACCGCCTATTATATTGTGCAAACGGTCTCCGGCATCACATTGCGGGAGTTTTTGCTCCGCAACGGCGGTGTGCTCAAGTGGGAGCAGGCCCGGCCGCTTTTCATGCCGCTGATTTCCTCTCTGGCCTCCATCCACGCCGCCGGAATCATCCACCGCGGCATTTCTCCCGACACGTTGTCGGTCGGCCGGGACGGCGTGATCCGCATCACCGATTTCTGCATTGCGGAGGCGAGAACCGCCCGCAGCGACATGACGGCGCAGCTCTTCCCCGGTTTTGCGGCGATTGAGCAGTACGGCTTTGACGGACAGCAGGGGCAGTGGACCGATGTTTACGGCATCGCGGCCACCCTCTTCCGCACGCTGGTCGGCACCCCTCCGCCGGAGGCTACCGAGCGGGTCACCAATGATCACATGACCATTCCGGGCAAAATCGCGCAGGAGCTGCCGCAGTATGTTCTGACCGCGCTGGCCAACGCGCTGCAGATTCTGCCGGAGGATCGAACCCAAACGGTGGACTCCTTCAAAGCGGATCTGATGCAAAACGGCGGCTTTGATGAATATGACGAGGAATATGACGACTATGTCCGGCCGAAGGGGGTCAAGCGCTACGGCATTCTGGCGGCGGCGGCGACCATCGTTCTGGTCTTTGTTGTATTCGGCGTTCTGGCCGCAACCGTTTTCAAGGACATCTTCTTCCCGGACAAAACGGTTACACAGGCCGAGCAGCCGGCCTCCTCTCTGGCGTCGCTGCTGCCGATGGAATCCAACGAAAAGCTGTACGAGATGCCGAGTCTTGTCGGTGCGACCTACGCGCAGGTCGCGGCCAACGCCGACTATATCAGCGTGTTCCAGTTTGAGATTGAATCGGCCGTCTATAATGATGAGTACGAACGCGGCTACATTATCGAGCAGACGCCCGCCGCGGGAGAAGCGGTCCCGCGGGGAGAGACGGTCAAGCTGAAGATCAGCCTCGGCAGTTCGAGCGTCAGCATGCCCAATCTCTCCGGCCTGACGGAGGAGGAGGCCATCATCGAGCTGATGAAGGTTGGATTTTTCTATGACTCCATCACCGTGATGGAGACCTATGACACCAACGCGGCCGCCGAAAAGGTGGTCGAGACCGATCCGAAGGCCGGCGCTACGATCAATCCTGCCGGAAGCGTCAAGATTTTTGTGAACACCTATGTGGAGGAAAGCAGCCAGGCGCCGACCAGCACCTCGCGCCCCACTCCCTCCATTCCGCAGCCGTCCAGCTCGTCGGCAGCCCCCTCGAGCTCTTCGGCGCCCTCCTCTTCTTCGAGCACGACCACCAGCCATCAGGCGGAGGAGGATTAACCTCCCCCTCCCCTTTTGCACAAAACACATTATACAAGAATATCCGCCGCCAAAGGCATGCTGATACGCAGAGCCTTCGGCGGCGGATTTTTGTTCGGCGAAAGGGAGGGCACGTTTCCATACTCCGGCGGTTTTCCGCTTTGGCAAAGCCGCGCCGATTTTACTGGAACAGATCGCTGTCCGGCGCCTGCGGCCGGATGCGGTAAACCGTCAGGGTATTGTTGCGGTCGCAGGTGGCCAGAAAGACCTCCTCCTTTTTATACCCCTGGGTTTTCAGCTGATTTTCCAGCCACTGGCGGTTGTTCCCGGTGTGCCGCAGATTGCCCTCCAGCACGCGGCCGTCGATGATTACATTCACCAGAATCTCGCTCTTTTTCGGCCGCAGGCTCAGATCCTTCGGCGTGACCGGGCGATTCTCCGCCTTTGGCAGGATGGAGATGCGGCCGTTCGGCTCCAGCATGGCCAGCTCGATTTCCGCCAGGTCGAAGTACCCGTTCACGCGGCACTGGGTCAGGAACTCATTTAAATCCAGCCGCGCTTTTTTTAAATTCTTTTTATACAGCTCCCCATCCTTGCAGAGGACGATCGACCGCCCGTTAATCAGCCGCCGCGCCCGGACAGAGCCGGACGCCACAAGGGAGATAACGGTCGCCGCCAGCGCATAAATCGCCATGGAGAGCAGCGGCTTTGCGAAATCGCTTTCGAGGGCGGTCGCCATCTCGGCCGCGATGGAGCCGATCGTGATCCCGGTGATATAATCGAACATGTTCAGCTCGGACATCTGCTTATTCCCCATCAGCTTGGTCAGCAAAAACAATGCCACGATCGAGCCGATCGAGGTCAGCGCCACATTCGGCAAATCCTTCAGCATACACAAAACCCGTCCTTTCAATAAACGCCAAAGCCCGCGAAGAGAGGTAACAGCGCCTTCCCCGATCCGATGCAGAGAGGCAGCCTCTTCGCGCGGCCGGATGGCCGGCCTGACCGACCGATCCCGTTACATACCGGACGCCGGATGGTCGTATCCGAAACTTCGCACCCGGTAAAGCTCAGCCTTTAGTTTGCCCCGAAGGAAAAGAAAATATGCCGCCGCTTTGCAAAACCGCCGCAGGGCGAAAAGAGGAACAGCCCCGCCGCCCGGGCGGAACAATCTGCAGTTTTTCGGAATAAAAAAAGCAGCGCCGCGAAAAAACGCCGCCCCGAAAGAGGAATCTCTCCTCCGGGACGGCGTTTTGCGGTTTTATAAAAGATTGCCGATGCGGCAAAAGGCTGAGATTACACGCAGCCCTGCGCCTTCATAGCCTCAGCCACCTTGAGGAAGCCGGCGATGTTCGCACCGGCCATATAGTTGCCGGGCATGCCGTATTCCTTCGCGGCCTCATCACAGGATTTGAAGATGCTCTTCATAATGCCGTGCAGCTTGGCGTCAACCTCCTCAAACGTCCAGGAGAGGCGCTCGCTGTTCTGGCTCATCTCCAGGCCGGAGGTCGCAACGCCGCCGGCATTGGCAGCCTTGGCCGGGCCGTAGAGCATATTGTTCTTGAAGTAGACCTCGATCGCCTCCGGCGTAGAGGGCATGTTCGCACCCTCCGCCACGGCGAAGCAGCCGTTTTTCGCGAGGATCTCGGCGCTCTTGCCATCTACCTCATTCTGGGTCGCGCAGGGCAGCGCAATGTCGCAGGGGATGGTCCAGATGCCGCTGCAGCCCTCGGTATAAACCGCGTCGGGATGGGTCTCTACATACTCCTTAATCCGGCCGCGGCGAACCTCTTTAATCTCCTTCACGGCAGCAAGGTCGATGCCGTTCTTGTCATATACATAGCCGTTGCTGTCCGAAAGGGCGACAACCTTGGCGCCGAACTCGGTCGCCTTCTCGGTGGCGTAGATGGCCACGTTGCCCGAGCCGGAAATGACAACCGTCTTGCCTGCGAAGGACTTGCCGTTGGCCTTCAGCATCTCCTCCGTGAAATAGCAGAGGCCGTAACCGGTTGCCTCTGTCCGGGCCAGAGAACCGCCGTAGGTCAGTCCCTTGCCGGTCAGAACGCCGGTAAACTCATTGCGGATGCGCTTATACTGGCCGAACATGTAGCCAATCTCCCGCGCGCCGGTACCGATATCGCCGGCCGGAACGTCGCAGTCGGGGCCGATATGCCGCTGAAGCTCGGTCATGAAGCTCTGGCAGAAACGCATAACCTCGCCGTCGCTCTTGCCCTTGGGGTCAAAGTCCGAGCCGCCCTTGCCGCCGCCCATCGGGAGGGTGGTCAGGCTGTTCTTAAAGACCTGCTCAAAGCCGAGAAACTTGATAATGCCAAGGTAAACCGACGGATGCAGACGCAGGCCGCCCTTGTACGGGCCGATGGCCGAGTTGTACTGCACGCGGAAGCCGCGGTTGACCTGCACCTTGCCGTTGTCGTCCACCCACGGCACACGGAAAATAATCTGCCGCTCCGGCTCGACCAGACGGTCGAGAACGCCGGCCTCAATCAGATCGGGGCGCTTCTCCACAACCGGCTCGAGGGTCATCAGCACTTCGGTCACGGCCTGAATAAACTCCGGCTCGCCGACGTTACGCTTCTTGACCGTTTCCAGAAGGTCCACCAGATACGGATTGGACAGTTTCTTTAACTCCATATATATCTCTCCTTACAATAAAATATGAAATGAAAGCTCGGCGCCGGCGGAAGTTTTTTCCATAAAGGCGCTACGCCTGATGACATTCTACCATTGCGGAATGAATAATGCAAGGGTTTTTACAGAAAAAGCTGTATTTTTATACATTGAGAAAGCGCGGACAAGGCGACCGGCAAAAGGCCGCCGCGCCGGCAAAAACCGAACCGGCAAAGGATCGGCCTCTTTTCCCCCGAAAAAGGGCGGGAGAGGCAGACGCCTGCCGAGCGCGACAGACTCATTTCAGCTCGATCATGGCGGCGAGGTTGCCCCGCATGCCGCCGGTCGCCCGGTGAGAATGCAGCGTATCGGCATTGCAGCAGGTGCATACATCGGTCACGGTCAGGTGCTCCGGCGCAATACCGGCCGCCAGCAGAATCTGACGGTTGGCCTCGGGCAGATTCAGCATATATTTTCCCCTCTCTCCGGCCGGAGTCAGGATAGATGCAGTGTCTATACAATCTATTTTGGAAAAGGCGTCGTACACCGGTTCGTCCACCTCATAGCAGCAGGGGCCGATGCAGGGCAGAATCGCGGCCAGAATATCGGCCGGAGAGGAGCCGTACTCCTCCCCCAGGCGCTCGACCGCCCGACGACCGATCTGCTGCACCGTACCTCTCCAGCCCGAGTGCACCGAAGCCACCGCCCTCTTCACCGGGTCGAGGAAGAGCAGCGGCACACAGTCGGCGTAGAGGGTCACAAGCGGCAGGCGGGGCAGGTTGGTAATCATGCCGTCCACGGCGGTATAGTCCCGCTCGCGAACGATTCCCTTGCCCATGTCGGCCTCCGTAACCGTGCGGATATGATCGGTGTGCTCCTGCCGGCTGAGGACCGCCCGCGTCTCGTCCGAGCCGACAGCGGCAAAGAAGCGGCGAAAATTCTCCCGCGAGGCTTCCGGCCGGTCGCCGTTGCCAAAGCTCAGATTCATGCGGGCGTACCGCCCTCTCGACACGCCGCCCAGCCGCGTGGAAAAGGCGTGCCGAACCAGCCCGGTCTCCTCAAAAGCGGGGACGGTCAGAAAATAAACGCCGTTTTGCTCCTGTATATGAAAAACGCTGGTTTCAAACATAGAAAAACCTCCCAAAAAAGGACGACTCCCTCCGGCCTTCCGCTCGCCCGGCGCCTTCTAAAAAACGCGCACCAAAAAGCTTGAGGCGGAAGAAAAACCGCGCGTTTTTTAAAGGAATCCCGCAGCAAAAGGCCGAGCAAGGCCGACCTTTTCCGATGGCGGCACCGGCAAAGGAAAGCGGAAAAAGCTATTCTGTCCTTTCGGTTATTATAACATTTGCGCTGACCAAAAGAAAGTCAAAAAGGCGCTCAATTTCCTCATCCGAAAGTTTTTTTCCGTTGCAGGTCAGTCTGCCCTCCAGCTTGAAATGCTTTTTCAAATCGCTGCTCAGCCTGCTGACCTCGGTTGTGTCCGGCTCAATCCCCAGCAAAAAGTCGCTGGTCACCGAAAAAAATTTGCAGAGTGCTACAAGGTGCTGGGGCCGCGGAACACGATCCCCGAGTTCATAATTCCCAATCGTGCTGGGAGAAACCCCCAAAGCATTCGCCAGCTCTGTTTGCGTCAGAGACTGGGATTTCCTAAGCTCGGTCAGGCGTTGGGAAAAATTGCTCATAAAATAGCCTCCTTTAATATGCATCGTAAACTTACAAAAACAAACACGGTTTTGGCGGGCGAAAAGGCCTTACGCCGGCCGGCAGCGATGTTCGGGCGATTGCGGCTTTTGGAAAGAGGCCGGCGCATCCGCCGGGACACGGCCGCAGAACGCGCCGAAAAAGCGCCCGATCAGACCCATTTACATCTACTCTCCAATGGTTTCCAATATGATTTTATCATACCCATTTTAGGTTTGCAACATTTTAGTGTTTAAAACAAACAAATTAATTGTGCAACAAACAGGCAACAAAAAACGTATATCACAAAAAGTGTAAAATACCCCAAAAACAGGTTGATTTCTTCTAAAATTAGTGATAATATTTAATCGCGCGGTAGAATCTTGATCACTATTTAGAGCAAAAAATGTAGAAAAGGGTGAAAAAATGTTGACAGATTTTCTGAAAAAACCGCATTGAACAGGAGAAACACAGTCTTTTATCAGCCGTTCGCATTCATAATTTCACGTTTTGTGTGAAAAGGAGATGTTTTAAATGAGTCTGTACGAACTGGGTCAGGAGTATATCGCCACCGCCACGGCGCTCTGTGAACGGGCATCCGCGCTTTCCAAAGACTCTCCCCTGTCCGAGCGATCGGCCAGAGAGCTTACCGCGCGGATCTGCGAGCTGCGGCGCATCGCTACGCGCCTCAAAAAATGCGGCAAATACCTTTGCAGATACTATGAAAGGGGAATGTGAAGATGAAGCGAGGAACGAGACTCATCAGCCTGGACATTTTCGGGGACCGGTACCCGTGGGAAAAGGAGGTGTATTCGGCCGGGGACAACAGCGAATGGATCGCCAAAATGAAACGGGCGGTCATCGACATTATGGAGGAGGAGCTGACCGACTGCCAGCGCGAGGTGGTGGAGGAATACTATTTTAAAAACCGAACCGTCACCGAAATTGCAAGGCAGAAGGCAGTCAACAAATCCACCATTTCCCGGCACCTTACAAGGGCGCGGGTCAAAATCAAAAAATGTCTCCAATACGGATTTTATTCCTCCGGTCCGTGTTAAATAAAAAATTTCATCCACTCCCCATTATGGAAAAGAAAAACTGCGACAAAATACTTGAAAAAGGACGGCGGATTATGTAGAATATCTGTAGCTATCCGCCGCCCTTTTCAGGGCGGCCATTTTATGAAAAGGCAAGTGCAAAAAACCGGGACTTTATAATCCTCCCGTATTCTGCACTCTTTGCGCTTTTTAAATGGAAAAGAGGCTTTAGTGCATATGCAAAATCAAACAGCCGTGGTAAAAGCCGCGGCGCAGATTCACGGCGGCGTCCATCCCGGACATTTTAAAAACACCGCCGACTGCGCTACCGTGGTCATGCCGCCGCCCGAAAAGGTCACCATCTGTATGCAACAGCATATCGGTGCGCCCTGTAAGCCGGTGGTTAAAAAAGGCGATACAGTCTTTGTCGGACAGATCGTCGGGGACAACGACGCCTATGTCTGCGCGCCGATCCATGCCAGCGTATCCGGCACGGTTACCGGCATCGTGGAGGTGCTGCTCCCCACCGGGGCGAAATGTCCGGCGGTAGAGATTACCTCCGACGGGAAGATGACTCCCGACCCCTCGATTCAGCCGCACCCCGTCTCCTCAACGGAGGAGCTGGTGGCCGCCGCGCGCGCGTCGGGCCTTGTCGGACTGGGCGGCGCAGGCTTCCCCGCCCACGTCAAGCTGAGTCCGAAGCCGGGCACCAAGCTGGACACCCTCATCATCAACGGTGCGGAATGCGAGCCGTACATCACCGCCGACTATCGGGAATGTATCGAGCATGCCGACGATATTATGGAGGGGGTCTATCGCATCAAGGAGCTGATGGGCTTCGATCGGGTCATCATCGGCGTCGAGGACAACAAGCCGGAGGCGATCCGCATTCTCCACGAAATTGCTGCCGACAAACGGGACATCAATGACTCGGTCAACCTGCTGCAGCTGAAATCGCAGTACCCGCAGGGGGCGGAGAAGGTGCTGATCTACACCGCGACCGACCGCAAGCAGCCGCTCGGCAAGCTGCCGGCCGACGTCGGGTGTGTGGTTATGAACATCACCAGCATCTCCTTCCTCAACCGATACATACGCACCGGCATGCCGCTTGTGACCAAGCGGCTGACGGTGGACGGCCCGGCCATCGCCCATCCGATGAATGTGGAGGTTCCGATCGGCGCCTCCATCCGGGACGTGATCGAATTCTGCGGCGGCTACGCCTGCGCACCGGAGAAGCTGATCACCGGCGGCCCGATGATGGGCTTTGCCGTGATGGACGACACCCTGCCCATCCTCAAGCAGAATAACGCCATTCTGGCCTTTGACGCGGCGGCCGCCGCCGTGCCCGAGAGCACGCCCTGTATCCGCTGCGGACGCTGCATCCGGGGATGTCCTATGCAGCTTCAGCCCGCCGTAGTCGAAACGGCACTGAAAACCGGCGGCGACGCGGCCGCCCTCGATAAGCTGGGGGTCATGTACTGCATCGAATGCGGAAGCTGCTCCTATATCTGCCCGGCCAAGCGGCAGCTTGTACAGTCAATGCGCCTGGCCAAGGGCAAAGTCAGAAAGGCGGGTGCGAAAAAATGAACGGACTGATCGTTTCCTCTTCTCCGCATTTTCGGCATAAGGATACCACCTCGGGCATTATGCTGGACGTGCTGATCTCCCTGATTCCCGCTTCGATCGCGGGCATCGTCCTCTTCGGCCCGCGGGCGGCGCTGCTGATTCTGGTCTGCATCGCGTCGGCCGTCCTTTCCGAATACATCTGCTGCCGCATTCTGAAAAAGCCGAACTCTACAAAGGATCTGTCGGCGGCGGTGACCGGACTTTTGCTGGCGCTATGTCTGCCGCCCTCCCTTCCGCTGTGGATGGGCATGCTCGGCAGCGTCATCTCCATCGTGATTGTCAAGCAGCTTTTCGGCGGCCTGGGGCAGAATTTTGCCAACCCCGCCATCACCGGAAGAATTGTGCTGATGGTCTCCTTCCCGACCGCCATGACTACCTGGGACGCGCCCTTCGCCTGGCTCAACGCGGCCGACGCGGTCACAACCGCCACACCCCTCGCCGGGGGCGGAGAATTCACGCTGCAGCAGCTTCTGCTCGGCTACAAGGGCGGCTGTATCGGAGAGACCTACGCCCTCGCCCTGCTGCTCGGCGGAATCTACCTCGTCGTGCGGAGGGTCATCACGCCGGTGATTCCCCTTTGCTTCATCGGGACAACCGGGCTGCTGATGTGGGCTTTTGGAGAAAATCCGCTCTTCCACATCCTGACCGGCGGCCTTCTGCTCGGAGCCATCTTCATGGCGACCGACTATGTGACCAGCCCGGCCACCACCAAAGGTAAGGCGATCTATGCCATCGGGTGCGGCGTGATTACCGCCGTCATCCGGCAGTTCGGTTCTCTGCCCGAGGGGGTCTCCTACTCGATTCTGGTCATGAACATTGTTGTACCGTATATCAACCGGCTTTGCGCGCCGAAGCCCTTCGGATGGGAGGGTGCAAAGGATGAATAAGTTCAAAAATATTCTCTTGCCGCCGCTGGTTCTGTTTATCATCTGCGTTGTGATTACCTCCGTGCTTGCGGTAACCAACGCCGCAACCAAGGACAAAATCGCCGAGCTGGAGGCCAAAACCCAGGCCGAAGCGATGACCCGTCTTCTCCCGGCCGACCGGTTCGAGGAGGAAAGCGGCGAGCTGGACGGCCAAAGCTTTACCTATTACACTGCCCTGCAAAACGGGAAGGTGGCCGGCTATGTCTTTATCACCGCCGGGCGCGGCTATGGCGGCAGCGTCTCGGTCATGACGGCCGTGGGAAAGGATGGCGCCATCCTTTCGATGGAGGTGCTGTCCGCCTCGGACGAGACACCCGGACTCGGCGCGAACGCGCTGAAGGCCGACTGGTGGAACCAGTTCGCCGGAAAATCCGGAGAGCTGGCCGTCTCCAAGGACGGCGGCGAGGTGGACGCTCTGACCGGGGCGACCATAACCTCCCGCGCGGTGGTCAGCGCAGTGAACACGGCTCTGGATTATTTTGATGCATTGGAGGTGGTCGGCAATGGCTAAAACAAAGGAAGGCAAGGCAAAGCCTGAATACGGCAGGATTTTTACGGCCGGCATCGTGCGGGAGAACCCGGTTCTCCGCCTGGTGCTGGGCACCTGCCCCACGCTGGCCGTCACAACCGCCGCGATCAACGGCATCGGCATGGGCGTTGCTGCAACGCTGGTGCTGCTCGGCTCGAATATTGCCATCTCGCTTTTGCGGAAAATTATACCCGACCGGGTGCGGATCCCGGCTTATATCACCATCATCGCCGGCTTTGTCACGGTCGTGCAGATGCTGGTGAAGGCCTTTGCCCCGGCGATCGACGCGTCGCTGGGCATCTACCTCCCCCTGATCGTGGTCAACTGCATTATTCTGGCCCGGGCGGAGATGTTCGCAAGCAAGAACACCCTGCTGCCCTCCATCCTCGACGCGCTGGGCATGGGCATCGGCTTTACCGCCACCCTTGTCCTGATGGGCGCCATTCGGGAGATGATCGGCGCCGGCACGATCTTCGGACTGCCGGTGACCTCCGCCTTTATTGATCCGATGATTATCGCCATTCTGCCGCCCGGCGGCTTCTTCGTCTTTGGCGTGCTGGTGGCGTTGGCCAACGCCCTCGCCCGCCGCATGGGCAAAAAGCCGGTCGACTCCATGGGGTGCGAGAACTGCCCCGGCTGTGGAGAGGGCGGCTGCGCTGCCTGCGGCATGTCGGAATATAAAGAGGACGCGCCGGATGCAGCCGATGCCTCCTCCGCCCCTGCAGACGCGGACGACCGAAAATCTCCCGACGCGGCAAAGGCTTCGGAAAGTGAGGTGCAGGACTGATGGAATTTTTGAAATCCGTAATTCCGGTTCTGCTGGCCGGCATCCTGACCGAAAACATGGTGCTTTCCAGATTTCTTGGAATTTGCCCCTTCCTCGGCGTATCGAAGAAAACCGACACAGCGCTGAGTATGAGTCTGGCGGTCATTTTCGTCATGGTGCTGTCGACCATCGCGACCTACCCCATCTATGCCTACCTGCTGGAACCGAACGGCCTCGCCTATTTGCAGACCATCGTGTTCATCCTGATTATCGCGGCGCTGGTTCAGCTGGTGGAAATTATCCTGAAAAAATTTGTTCCGCCGATTTATAAGGCGCTGGGCATCTACCTTCCGCTGATTACCACCAACTGCGCCGTGCTGGGCATCACCATGCTCAACTTCACCAACGAGCGGATTACAAGCTTTGGGCTGGCCATTTTCAACGCGCTCGGCGCGGGACTCGGCTTTATGCTTGCCATGGTGCTGTTCGCCGGCGTCCGGTCGAGGCTGGAGGCCTGCGACATTCCGAAGCCCCTGCAGGGGCTGCCGATCACCCTGATTTCGGCGGCGATCGTGTCCTTGTCCTTCCTCGGCTTTGCCGGGATCGTCTGAGAGAGGAGGCAATCTTTATGAATCCGATTTTATTTGCGGTTTTGCTCGTCTCGGGCATCGGACTGCTGCTTGGCATCGGACTGACCGTTGCCTCGGTGCTTCTCTCGGTTCCCGTGTCGGAGAAAACGGTCAAGCTGCGCGAATGTCTGCCGGGCGCCAACTGCGGCGCTTGCGGATTTTCGGGCTGTGACGGCTATGCCGAAGCCCTCTCGAATGGGGAGGCGGCGCCCAACCTCTGCGCGCCGGGCGGCGCGGCGACAGCGTCCGCGCTGGCGGAAATCTGCGGGGTGGAGGCATCCTTTGAAAAGCGGGAGGCCTTTGTGCACTGCGCGGGCGACTGCGAGCGCTGCGGCAGCAAGCTGAACTACAAGGGGCTGGAGAGCTGCGCCGCCGCGGCCGCGCTGTTCGGCGGCCCGGGAAGCTGCACCTTCGGCTGCGTCGGCTTTGGCGACTGTGTGAAGGCCTGCGACTATGACGCGATCGCGGTCATCGACGGGCTGGCACGGGTGAATCCGCTGCTTTGCGCCGGCTGCGGCAAATGTGCCGCCGTCTGCCCCAAGGGGATCATCGAGGTGCTGCCGGCCGAGCGCGGCGCGGCGGTACGCTGCTCCAACACCGACAAGGGCGCTGCGGCCAACAAGGTGTGCAAGGTCAGCTGCATCGGCTGCCATATGTGTGAGAAAAAATGTCCTGCCGACGCCATTCATGTGGAGGATAACCTGGCTCGGGTGGATCTTGAGAAATGTACCGGCTGCGGCACCTGCGCCTCGGTCTGCCCGCGGAAATGCATTGAGCATACCGAGTTTGGCCCGGTGGTAAAAACCGCCTGAGTGTGAGGGCGCAGCCCTCCCTTCTTTCCTCTGCCCCCCCGCGCGCTGCGGCGCCGCGAGCGGCACGGGAAGCATTGTATAAGGCCGGGGCTTTTCCCCTTACTATAAGGCGCCTCGGCAAGCCTCTTTTTAAAAAAGACAATGAAAACGTCCCCTGCTGTAAAACCGGCAGGGGGGCGTTTTGGCTTATATCCGGGAGATATGCCGCCCCTTCCTACCGGGAGGATTTTTGCACTGCCGCCTCCGACATTCCCCGGGGCGAAGGCCTTTTCCTCCGGCGTTTTCGGTAAAACAGGAAAATTCCCACCGCCAGTGCAAGAAGCAGAACCGCCCCGGTCAGCTGAGAATATTTATCAAAGACGGCAACGATACCTTCCCAATTGGCGCCGACCCCCCGGCCGAGGAGGACGAGCACAAGATTCCAGATGACCGAGCCGAGGGTGGTGTAAAGCAGAAATACCGGCATGTTCATCTCTGCAATGCCGGCCGGGATGGAGATCAGGCTGCGTATGATTGGCACGAACCGGCAGAAAAAGACCGTCCGCGGCCCGTTCAGATAAAACCGGCCGACCGCATTTTCGATATCCTCCGGCCGGACGCGCAGAATCCTCCCTGTCCGCCCCGAAACCAGCTGCTTCAGCCGATCCTTTTTCAGCAGCTTACCGAGGTAGTAGAGGGCAATCGCGCCGATCACCGACCCGGCGGTCGCACAGGCGATCACGCCCGCCACACTCAGATTTGTTTTGACCGTCATAAACCCGCTGAAGGTCAGGATCACCTCCGACGGGATGGGCGGGAACAGATTCTCCACAGCGATCAGAAAGGTTACGCCAAGATAACTCCACTGTTCTATGATGGCAATAATCGTCTCCTGCATACCGAACGCCGCCCCTCGTTTTTATAGAATATATGCCCCGCCCCGGGGAAAATAGAAGCAGCGCCGGGCATTTTCGTCCCTACCCAGAAAAAAGGTTTTCTCCCTTTTCTGTATACAGGATTTAAGGGCGACGCACCGTAACATGAAAGCGCAGCTGCTGTCCTTGCAAAAAAGCAAAACAGCGGCTGCGCTGTTATTATGCCGGCGGGCGGCAAGATTCAATCCCCACCGGCTTTATACACTCGGTTTTCAGTCGAACAGAACCCGTGGATTCAGCGCCGCCGGAGATTGCCAGAGGATCCCCCGCTCGTACAGAAGCCGCGTTTTCAGACTCCAATATTCTAAGCAGAGGTCGGTCGTTCTCTCCTTGTCGATTTGTTCCTCTACCGCGTCAATCGCGGCGAGGTAAGCCTCCGTTTTCTCCACCGGATCATGCTTTAAAGAGCGGCGGCAGGCTGTGCTGCTGCCCGATTTTCAGCAATAGTTTGACGATAATTTAAATTTTCATAATTTTGCAATTTTCTTCCTTCAGCGCCAGTGGAGGGACAGGATCGATCCCATAACGAAAACCGGCAGATACCAGCTTATCCGCCCTAACCCCCTTTTCCATGCAGGATGCAACCGTCTGATGATACCAGAATCCATCTTCAAACCTGACAACATATCCATCTTTTGTAACGCTGTAATTCAAATACTCATCACCATACGCCGTTTCGGTCATAGTATAGCCATTGGACAAACGGTGTGTCTCCGGCTCGGATATGACGGGACATGCAGACGCATATGCCATTCCCAAAACACAAAGACTGATAAAAGTCAACATGCCGATAATCCACTTTTTCATTTTTGTTCCTCCTTTTATCCGATCCGGATGATACGCTGCCGCATGGCCACGACGTCCGCGACTGTCAGCTCCCCATCTTTATCCAGATCGCCAACCTTCTGCTGTTCGTCGTTTGCGTTATCTGCGGCAATCAGGTTTCTTAACGTAACCACATCCGATACGGTCAGCTTGTTATCCAAATCCACGTCGCCCGGCCGCCGGCCAACGCTGATAAATTCCACTCCCATATCCTGCGCAAATTGCTCGGCGTACGTACCGTCATATCCTATGATCTGCGACGGTATACGGATATCATAACTATAACTTCCAAACATATACGGACTTGATTTTCCGCAAAGATCGGAAAAGAAAACAGCGAGCAAATTATTACAGCCCCAAAACAAATGGTAGCTTGCAGCCGGGCACAGCACCACCGCGTACCACATAAATTTGCAGTTCTCAAAAGCCCCTGCACCCAGATATTCTACACTTTCGGGTATAACAAGCAAATTATAACTCAGTGGATCATCCTCATCCAGATCTGCGTCCCAATTCATACTAAGCAGACCTGTCATTCCTCTACAAGCATCGTCTCCAATATATTTCAACGTGTTCGGAAAAATGATCCTATACGAACGGCAATTTTGAAATGCGCTAGCGCCTATATATTCCAG
>UQRS01000036.1 GCA_900543525.1 uncultured Oscillospiraceae bacterium | reverse complement strand
GGTAGCTTGAACAATTTTTATTCTTATTTTTGTCTAACTTTTTGGGGTCACTTCACTCCGCCAAAAGCGGGGGGATTTTTGTTTTACTTTCAAAATTTGAACTGCGGTAATCAAAGAAAAATCCTCTGAAACCGCAAGGCTCCAGAGGAAAATGGTCGAAGTGCGGAGACTCGAACTCCGTGCCTCTTGGTCCCAAACCAAGCGCTCTACCAGGTGAGCTACACCTCGATTTATTCGGTTTTTACTTCGTTTGGCGCAGGTACGGGCGCGTGCAGTCGCGGCGATCGCGCGCGGCCGCTTATAACTTCGCGACGGCATCACAATTTGCGGATTTATTATACTGCATCCGGAGGGGTTTGTCAATGCGGTCCGTACCGTGCCGCCGCGGCTGCTGCAAGGATTGGCGAAAAAACCCGAACAAAGGCGTTGACAGTATTGCGACTTACCGATATAATAATATTCGGGAGGCGAAGCACCGTGACCGTAAGCGAATTGATCGATGATAAGCAGATCACAAAATACCGATTGTCCAAGGACAGCGGTATTGCCTACACCACCGTAAACGATCTGTGCAGCGGCAGAACGCAGCTTGAAAAATGCTCTGCCGAGACGGTTTACCGGATTTCGAAAGCGCTTGGTGTTTCGATGGAAAATCTGATCGAGCCGTGCCTTTTGAAATGACGCGCCCTTACCGGAAGCGGCTTCGCCACATAAATGAACAAGCATTGTGAAAACACCCTCTCCCGCAAAAATGCTGATGCGGGAAGAAGGACTGCACAACCGTACGACCGTGCGGCCGTACGATCGGTATAAAATCTGCACGCCGCTTTTAAAAATTCGGATTTTTGTATTTTGCAGCCATGCTTTTGGAGATCATTCCGATCGAACGCGCAGGCGGGCGATTGGTTTTATCTAAATATATTACCATCGGCTGACAAGGGAATACACGGTTTTGACGGGCAGAAATGCACCCATACTTCGTCAAGGCACGTGGAAATGCGAACAGTATTCCCTGTGTGCCTTTCCTTGTCCGAACACATTTCTGCTCCGGCAAAACTGCTTTCCCCGGCCGACGATGGTATATTTTCAGGAGGTCAATTATGTTGAAAAAAATAGGTTTTGGTTTGTTTGCCGCAGGCGTACTGTTCGGTACCGCCGGTATCAAAATTCTCGGCAGCAAGGACGCGCGGAAGGTATATGCTCACACCACCGCCGCCGCCCTGCGCGCGAAGGAAAATGTGATGGCTGCGGTTACCTCCGTCCGCGAGGGTGCAGATGACATCTATGCAGAGGCGAAGGCCATCAACGACCAGCGGGCAGAGGCTGAGGCCGCCGCCGTGGTAGAGGACACTTCTGCAGAGGAGGAGGCTCCTTCGGAGGACGGCGAAGCAGAGGAAAGCAAGGCGGAGTAATTTATGAGATGCACAATCCTACATGACATTCCAGGGCGCCTGCGGGTGCATCTTTGCTGCGGACGTATGACGCTGCGGCAGGCAGATGTTCTGGAATACTATCTGCGGGCGGTGGACGGCGTAAAATCGGTCAAGGTCTATGACCGGACGCAGGATACCGTGGTCGTCTATAACACAAAGCGTGAGGACATAATCCGCGCTCTGGCAAGCTTCTCCTTCGCCAAAGCCGAGCGGTTGGAGCTGGTTCCCGAACATACCTCCCGCGCCCTGAACCGGGAGTTTGAGGACAGGCTGACTGCCACCGTGATGACCCGCTATTTCTGCAAGCTGTTTCTTCCGGCGCCGATCTCGACCGCACTGACCCTCCTTCGTTCGGTAAGGTATATCAAGGAGGGGCTGCTGGCCCTGCGTCAGGGGAAGCTGTCGGTCGCCGTGCTGGACGCGACCGCCGTTACGGTTTCCCTCGTGCGGGGCGACTACTCCACCGCAGGGTCGGTGATGTTTATGCTCCGCCTGGGCGAGATTTTGGAGGACTGGACCCACAAAAAGTCCGTGGCCGACCTGGCCTCCGCCATGAGCTTGCAGGTGGACAGCGTCTGGCTTCGGGTGGACGGCACCGAAATTTTGACAAAGGTTTCGGATGTGCGGCCGGGCGACCAGATTGTGATCCGCACCGGCAGCATGATTCCGCTGGACGGCAAGGTTTCGGAGGGAGAGGCCGCGGTGAATCAGGCCTCCCTGACCGGGGAGTCCATGCCGGTTGCAAAGCGCCCCGGCAGCCCCGTCTACGCCGGCACGGTCGTCGAAGAGGGCGAGTGCGTTGTTTGCGTTGAAAAGGCGTCCGGAAGCGGACGGTATGACCGGGTTGTCCGCATGATTGAGGAGTCGGAGCGGCTGAAATCCACCGTCGAGGACAAGGCGGCCAGAATGGCGGACAGGCTGGTGCCTTACACCCTGGCCGGAACGGTGCTGACCTACCTTCTCACCCGCAATGTGACCAAGATGCTTGCGGTGCTGATGGTGGACTTCTCCTGTGCGCTGAAGCTGGCGATTCCCATCTCGGTACTGTCCGCCATGCGGGAGAGCAGCGGTTACAACATCTCCGTCAAGGGCGGCCGTTTCCTGGAGGCGGTGGCAAAGGCGGATACCATCGTGTTTGATAAGACCGGCACGCTGACCTATGCCACGCCGACAGTGGCGCAGATCGTGACCTTCGGCGGGCATGACGAAACCGAGATGCTGCGGCTTGCCGCCTGCCTTGAAGAGCACTATCCGCACTCCATGGCGAACGCCGTGGTGGAGGAGGCGAAAAGGCAGGGGCTGAGCCATGAGGAATACCATTCTCAGGTGCAGTATGTGGTCGCGCATGGCATCTCCAGCATGGTGGATGAGGAGCGGGTTCTGATCGGCAGCGCGCATTTTGTTTTTGAGGATGAGCAATGCCGGATCCCGGACGATGAAAAGGATAAGTTTGCAAAAATCCCGACGCACTACTCCCACCTCTATCTTTGTATAGACGGTCAGCTCGCGGCGGTAATCTGCATCCACGATCCCCTGCGGCGGGAGGCGCGCGCCGCCGTGGCCGCGCTGCATGAGTGCGGCTTTACCAATGTCGTGATGATGACCGGAGACAGCCGCCGCACGGCCGAGGCCATCGCCGCCGAGGTCGGCGTGGACGCGGTATATGCCGAGGTGTTGCCGGAGGATAAGGCGGCCTTCATCCGCAAGGAAAAGGCAGCCGGGCACACCGTTATTATGGTGGGCGACGGGGTCAACGATTCTCCCGCGCTGTCGGAAGCAAACGCGGGTATCGCCATCTCCACAGGGGCGGCCATCGCCCGGGAGATTGCGGATATCACGATTGCATCGGAGGATCTGTTCGAGCTGGTGACGCTGCGGCAGCTCAGTGAGGTTCTGATGCGGCGAATCCACGGCAGCTACCGCTTTATTGTGGGATTTAACCTTTCTCTGATCATACTGGGGGTTGCGGGCGTATTGCCGCCCACCACATTGGCGCTTCTGCATAACGCCTCTACCCTTGGGATCAGCTTGAAAAACATGACCAATCTGCTGAACGAAGCAGAGTCGGAAAAAACGGCACAGCCGATATGACCGACACGATCGGTACAGCCGGTATAAAATGAATCAAAAACAGCAAGGCGCTCAGAGGGTTTTAAAGCAAGCGCCTTGTTGTTTTTTTATAGGTGGAGAAGGCGGGCACAGCACCCGCCCCCTCAATATGCCTGAATCGGGCGGAGGCACTGCCGCACTCCGTAAAAACGGCATGTTTTGAGGATGCCGGGGACGCCCTATAGCTTTATGCTGATCGAAACATAGTTGTGGCGTCCCCCTGAAAATGGGCTTCTCCAACTCGGATGTGGTTGGAGCCTCTACAAAGGCCCATTTTCCCCGGGCTTTGTGGCAGAGCGGGGACGCTCTATTATCGGAAACGATGTATGGATTGGGCAAAAAAAAGAGAGGCACCCCGGGGCACCTTCCTTACGGAGGGTGCCCCGACGTGTCTCTCTTTTGCTTTCTCATTTTTTTAAATCTTTATAAATCCCGGCGCTATCCTCACTGCGCGGCGCGGAGGGTGTTTACCATCTCGTCCACATAGTCCTTCATCTCATCGCGCTTTGCGTTGTTGGCGGCCGCCTCATCCATGACGATGTAGGCCACGATAAGGGGTACGCCGTCGTAGTTGAAGCCGTAGCCATAGACGGGGCAGTTCAGCTCGGTGCCGTAGTCATCGGCGGGCTGAATACCCGAAAAACGGAGCGCAGAGCTGCCGTTTGCCAGCTTTACCTCGGTGGTTTCGGGAGTGAACTCCGCATACTTTGCACGGTAGTTCTGCATCAGGATACCGTTGAAGGTGTCGTTATACACGGTCGAAAATGCCTCTTCCAGAGTCCCTTCCGCGCTGTAGCCGCAGGCCACCACGATCGCATAATTCTTGTTGCCCTTTTCGTTCAGCGCAAAGCCGCGGCCATAGCCTTCGGCCTGCCAGTCGGGGGTAGCGATGATGTAGTGGGGGTCGGTCGCCGCAATCTCGTAAGTTTTGGGCAGGCTGGTGTCCGCAGTGGTTTTGCTGTCGCTCTTTTCGGCGGAGGCGGTGGACGCAGGGCTATCTTTACTTGAACTGCCGGAGGCGGAGTCACCGCCGCAGCCGCACAGCGCCGTCGCCAGCATCAGCACGGCCAGAAAAGTGCCAAAGTTCTTTTCATGAATGCCCTCTCCCATAAGCTTTATTTTGCACAGGCGGCAGGCCTCTGCTTTTTTAAGTATACAGGTTTTTGACGTTTTTGCAAGTGAAAATTCACAGGAGGCTTTAAGCTTTGTGAATTATGCCGGCCTGTCCGTTTGGCACGGGCTCTTCCGTCCTGTCAAAACTTCCCGTCGGAGGCCGGGCGGCCGTCCTCCGGTAAATGCAATATGTAGCGCTCGATTGCCTCTCCCACGCCGCCGTCGGCCGCCGGGCAGGTGACCGCGTCGGCCAGCTGCCTGATCTCCTCCACGGCGCCGCCCATCGCCACGCCGAAGCCGGCCGCCTCAATCATCTCGAGGTCGTTGAGGCTGTCGCCCATGGCCACGCTGTCCTTTTGCGGAATGCCGACCGCCTCCAGCACGGTGCGCATGCCGGTGGCCTTGCTGCAGCCCTTCAGCACCGTCTCGGAATAGCGGGGGAAGGTGATCAGCCGCATGTCGCGGGTCAAAACCTCCCGCAGCGGGTCCGACACCGGCCCGACGATGGTCATTTTGGTGACGGCGATGTCCTTGTACCGGGTGAGGAAATCCTCCGGCCGCCGCACCTCCAGCCAGCCGTTTTGCGGGTTCTGGTCGTTGAGGTAGAGGTTCTCCGCCTCACCCTCGAACATGCAGGGAACGCCGTCCTGCAGCAGCACCCGGGTCACCTCGGCCAGCGTTTCCTGCGGCACCCGCCGGCGGAGGAGAATCTCTTCCCCAAGCTTTATGTAGGAGCCGTTTCCGGCCACGATCCCGTCAAAGGGGACAGAGGCCAGCACCTCCTCCGGGATGAAGGCATAGGCGCGCCCGGTATTGAGAAAAACCAGATGCCCTGCCGCCTGCGCCGCCAGCACCGCGCGGACATTGCGCGCGGGCGGGGTGGGGGATCCGTAGGTATAGGTGCCGTCGATGTCGAGGAAAATCGCCTTGCGCTGCATAAAACCCTCTCCTTTTCATCTGCTGTGGTTTTAAAAAAATATAAGTGTGGTGTTTCTTTCTGCCGGCGGGAGCGGACTTGTTCGGGAAAGGCACTTTGCCAGAGGAAAGACCGCCGCTTTAGGGGAAAGCGGCTTCTTAAAACAAGGCCGCCCTCGCCGGGACAGAAAAAAAGCGGCCGGTTCCATCCGGGCTGGAGGGAGCTGGCCGCTGCTGTTCGCCGGATACCGGCGGATTATTCCTTGATTAAGCTGACGCCGGTCATCTCTTTGGGCTGCGGAATGCCGAGAATGTGCAGCATGGTCGGCGAAATATCGCAGAGACGGCCGCCCTCCTTCAGCTCGCAGGGATACCCGACGACGCAGAAGGGAACCGGGTTGGTGGTGTGGGCGGTGAAGGGGGTAACCCCGTCGGTGTCAAGCATGCGGTCGGCGTTGCCGTGGTCGGCTGTAATAATTACCGCGCCGCCCATTTGCAGAGCCGCGTCTACCAGCCGGCCGACGCAGTGGTCAACCGTTTCCACCGCTTCGACGGCGGCCTTGAAAATGCCGGTGTGTCCCACCATGTCGCAGTTGGCGTAGTTCAGGATGATGACATCATACTTGTCGGCCAGAATCTGCTCGACAACGGCGTCGCAGACCTCGTTCGCGCTCATCGACGGCTTGAGGTCGAAGGTCGCAACATCCGGCGTCGGGATCAGGATGCGATCCTCGCCGGGGAATTTGACCTCGTTTCCGCCGTTGAAGAAGAAGGTGACGTGGGCATACTTGGTGGTTTCGGCGATGCGAAGCTGCGTCTTGCCGTATTTGCTCAGGGTTTCGCCCATGGTCATGGTCAGCTCCTCGGGGGAGAAGGCGACCTCCACATTCGGCATGGTGGCGTCATACTCGGTCATGCAGACAAACTGCACACCCAGCAGGCCGCCCCTGCGCTCGAAGCCGTCAAAAGCCGGATCGACAAAGGCGCGGGTAATCTCTCTCGCGCGGTCGGGCCGGAAATTGAAGAAGATCACGCTGTCGCCCGGTTTTACGGCTGCGCCGCCCGCAATCACGGTCGGGAGGACAAACTCATCCGTCAAATGCTTTCCGTCGGCGTCGACCGTCTCATAAGACTTCTTCACGGCCGAAACGGCGTCAGCACCCTCGACCCCTTCGCCATAGACCATGGCGGCGTATTCCAGCTCTACGCGACCCCACTGGGTATCGCGGTCCATGCCGTAGTAGCGGCCGGCGATCGTGGCGATTTTGCCGATCCCGATCTCGCGCATTTTCTCCTCCAGCTCGACAAGGTAGTCGGCGCCGGAGGCCGGCGGCACATCCCGTCCGTCCAGCAGCGCGTGGACATATACCTGCTCGACGCCCATGTTTTTCGCCATCTCCAGCAGGGCGTAGAGGTGGGCGTTGTGGCTGTGCACGCCGCCGTCGGAAACCAGGCCGAGCAGATGCAGCGCGTGTCCCTTCGCATTCTCCATCGCCTTGCAGAGCACCGGATTCTTGAAGAAATCGCCGTCGGTGATGGATTTGGTGATGCGGGTCAGCTCCTGATAAACCACACGGCCGGCACCGATGTTGGTGTGTCCGACCTCACTGTTGCCCATCTGCCCGTCGGGGAGGCCGACGTCCATGCCGGACGCGCCGATCTGGGTCAGCGGATACTCTTTAAAATAACGGTCGAGGTTCGGCGTGTTGGCCGCCGCGATGGCGTTGCCCTTCTGCTCCGGATTGATGCCGAAACCGTCCATAATCGCTAAAACCAAAGGTCTTTTCATAAGCTTTCAGTTGTTCCTTTCTGCCATAAAGATATTCTAAAGCATACGTTTCAAACCGCGCCCCGCCGCGCTGTCTGATTGCCCTTTTGCAAAACTCGTGGGGGAGAGGCGTTAGCCTTTATTACCGGCCTTGCCGGTACGACGTTTTGCGAAAGCAAAACTCGCGGGGGAGAGGCGTCAGCCTTTATCCTATTTGCTGGCAGCCTTAACAATTGCGGCGAAGTCAGGCGCTTTGAGGGACGCGCCGCCGATCAGACCGCCGTCCACGTCCGGTTTTGCAACCAGCTCGTCCGCGTTTTTGGCGTTCATGGAGCCGCCGTACTGAATGGTCATGGCGTCAGCCGCCGCCTGGCCGTACAGGCCGGCGATCACACCGCGGATAACGGCGCAGACCTCCTCCGCCTGATCGGCAGTGGCCGTCTTGCCGGTGCCGATGGCCCAGACCGGCTCATACGCGATGATGACGTTTTTCAGCGCCTCGGCCGAGACGCCCTGCAGCGCAATCTTGGTCTGCATCGCGACAATCTCGGCCGTGACGCCCTGCTCCCGCTGCTCGAGATACTCGCCGACGCAGAGGATCACCTTCAGCCCGTTCTCCAGCGCGGCCAGCGTGCGCTTGTTGACGGTTACATCGGTCTCCCCGAAATAGGTGCGGCGTTCGCTGTGGCCGAGGACGACGTACTCCACGCCCATGGAGGCGAGCATCGGCGCCGAAACCTCGCCGGTGAAGGCGCCGGATTTTTCAAAATGGCAGTTCTGAGCGCCGACCGCAATGTTGCTGCCGGCAGCGGCCTCCAGCGCGGCCTGCAGATCGACAAAGGGAACGCAGACAACCACGCCGCAGTCGGCGTCGGCTACCAGAGGCTTGATCTCCTCAATCAGGGCGGAGGCCTCCGCCGGAGTTTTGTTCATTTTCCAGTTGCCGGCGATGACCGCCTTACGAAGGGTTTTATTCATGGTGTAACACAGCCTTTCCAAAAATATAAGAAATTATTGAAAACAAAACGCAAGGGGCGGGGAAACCCCGCCCCAGCCATACCAGACTTATTTATCGTTGAGCGCGGCAATGCCGGGCAGCTCCAGTCCCTCCAGGAATTCGAGAGAAGCGCCGCCGCCGGTCGAGATGTGGGTCATCTTGTCCGCGAAGCCGAGCTTCTCAACCGCAGCGGCCGAATCGCCGCCGCCGATGATCGAGATGGCGCCGCTCTCGGCCACGGCCGTGGCGACCGCGATGGTGCCGTGCGCAAACCGCGGGAACTCCGAAACGCCCATCGGGCCGTTCCAGACAACCGTGCCCGCGTCCTTCAGCGCGTCAGCAAAGAGCTTCTCGGTCTTGGGTCCGATGTCGAGACCCATCCAGCCGTCGGGAATCTCGTCGCTCGGGACCTCCTGATAATTGCAGTCGGGAGCGTACTTGTCGCCCACGCGGTTGTCGACCGGGATCACGAATTTGACGCCCTTGGCCTTGGCGTCGGCCATGATCTTGCCGGCTAGCTCAACCTTGTCCTCCTCCAGAATCGAATCGCCGATGCTGTGTCCCAGCGACTTCATAAAGGTATAGGCCATACCGCCGCCGACAATCAGGGTGTCCACCTTGTCCAGCAGGTTGGTGATGACGCCGATCTTGTCCGAAACCTTCGCGCCGCCGAGGATGGCGACAAAGGGGCGCTTCGGATTTTCCAGAGCGCTGCCCATGATCTTGACTTCCTTCTGGATCAGGTAGCCGCAGACGGCCGGCAGATAATCGGCCAGATCGGCGGTAGAAGCCTGCGCACGGTGGGCGGTGCCGAACGCGTCGTTGACGTAGATGTCGGCCAGAGAGGCAAGCGCCTTGGCAAAGGGAGCACGCTCGGCCTTGTCCTTGACGGTCTCCTCCTTGTGGAAGCGGACATTCTCCAGCAGCATGATTTCGCCCGGCTGCAGCGCAGCGGCCAGCGCCTTGGCGCTGTCGCCGATCACGTCGTCGGCAAGCTTGACCTCGACTCCCAGCAGCTCGGAGAGGCGGGCCGCCACCGGCTTGAGGGAATAGGCCATGTTGAACTCACCCTTCGGGCGGCCCATGTGAGAGCAGAGGATCACGGCGGCACCGTGCTCCTTCAGATATTTGATGGTGGGCAGCGCCTCGCGGATACGCTTGTCGTCGGTGATTTTTCCGTCGGCCAGCGGCACGTTGAAGTCGCAGCGGACAAGAACCTTCTTGCCCTGTACGTCGATGTCCTCAATCGTCTTTTTGTTCATAGCGGTCATCTTGTGAACCATCCTTTCGAAATATAATAGTCATCGCAAAAAGAATAGATTGTTAAAATTGCTACAAGCTATTCCTTATTGTAACCGATAAAGGGAATTTTTTCAATATGCAGGGCTATATTTTCAAAAAATTTGAAAATCTGGCAAAAGGCCGCGGGACGAGCCGCCTCTTCCTTGTAAAATTTGCCCATTTGATAGAAAGCGGCGGCCGGAAACCGCCTTTTTGCGTATTGGGATCAAAAAAGGGAAAGCTATAACAAAACGAAAGATGAGGTGAACGCTTTGAGAGAAAATATACAGAAGCGCTATCTGCAGGACAAGCCGGAGCTTTTGCAGTATTTTGAGACGCTGCCCACCGCCCTGCAGGAGACGATCCTGACCGAAAGCCCGGATTTTTCGTCCGTGGAGGAGATGCGCGCCTTTGTCGATCACGTCCGGGAGCAATAGCGCGGTCGAGGCATCTCCTGTCCGGCGGGCAGAGAAAAAAGCGGCCCTTTACGGTGCGTTCCGCAAAGAGCCGCTTTTTTCGGTTTACCGGGGAATCTGCCGACGGATGGGTGCTTTTTTAAAAAATCGGGTTTTACAAAGCCGGCCTTTGTGCTATAATACCAATCAGTGGAAAATGACTTTTCAAAAAAGACCGGGTTTTTACCCTTTTTGGGGGGGAGGCCGCGCGGTGTCCGCACTTTTGTGGGGGAGGCCTTTCGCCCATTTGGTTTATCCGACCTACAGCATCAGGGCGAACATCATCATCTCGCGCAGGCGGCTGTAGATCTCCGGTAGCGTTTCGGGAGGGAGCGGGTTTTTGCCTCTGCCGATCTCGATGGTGAAGGCCGGACGGGAGAAGTTCTGTATGAACCAGTCCTTGAAGCCGCCGCCGACCGCCAGACCCTCGGGCGCCTCGAGCGCGTAGCCGGAGGAGGAGGCCAGGATTTCGGCCAGCTTTCGGGACTTTGGCGGCGTTTGCTCGCCGAAATCCCAGTAGATCACCTCGCCCTGGGCGTGGAAGGCCAGCGCGTGCAGAATATTCTGTGTGCGGCAGAGGGTGGTGATCGCCCGCGTCTCCGGCTCGCTTTCCGGCCGCCGGCCGCCGTAGCGCCGGGGCGCCGGACCGTAGATGCCGGCCTTTTGCTCCAGCCGGTGCAGGGCTTCCCACCCGGCGTCGAAATTGTGGTTGATGTCGACGCCGCGCGCGTTGGCGCTGTAGTGGGTATAGTCTCCGCCGCTTACGCGGTAGACGCTGGCGGCGTAGTGCCCGGCGCCTCCCGCCCCGTGGATGGAGATTTCACAGCCGTCCGGATTGACGGCCGGCACCAGGATCAGCCCCCTTCCGCTGAGGGCGCGGCGCGCCGGAACGCCGGCAATCTGCCCGTTTTCCGCGACCGCGGCGGCCAGCTCCTTCGCAAATTCGAGGAGGAGCGCAGCGGTCAGCCACTCGGCCCCGTGGAACGCGCCGGCGAAGAGGACGTATTGCTCCGCCTTGCCGAAGGTCAGGGCGGTGATCTCCCGCCCGGCGACCGACTGGCCGAGCCGGTCGGCCTTTAAAAACGGGTAGGACCGTTCCAGCTCCAACAGCTTTCTGGTTACATATAAATGGTCGGCAATGTATGTATTCTCTTTCATTGCGATTCCCCTTTCAAAAGGTCTTTATTCACTATATGACGCGGAGGTTATATTCATGAATCCCAAAGATTTGGAAGAAAAACAGCTTTCCCACAAATATATTTTCAAAGGGCGGATCATCAACCTGCGGGTGGATGAGGCTGCGCTTCCCAACGGCCGCACCGCCACGCGGGAGGTAATTGAGCATCCCGGCGGGGTTTGCGTCGCCGCTTTGACCGAGGGGGAGGAGCTTTATGTCGTGCGGCAGTTCCGCTACCCGTATGGGGAGGTCGTGCTGGAGCTTCCGGCCGGCAAGCGCGAGTGGGGAGAGGCACCCGAGCCCTGCGGCCGCCGTGAGCTGACCGAGGAAACCGGCGTCACGGCTGAAAATTTCCGCTTTTTGGGGGAGCTGTATCCCAGCCCCGGCTATGTGGGGGAGGTTATTTACCTCTATCTGGCCACCGGGCTTACAACCGGGGATATGCATCCGGATGAGGACGAATTTCTGCAGGTGGAGAAGATACCGCTTGCGCGCCTCGTCGACATGGTCCTGAATGGGGAGATCAAGGACGCCAAGACCCAGGCGCTGGTGATGAAGGTTTATGCCCTGCGCCAGCGGGGCGAGGTGTAGGCCGCTGTTTTTAAAAAGTACGGACTTCTGCCGTTATGTTTTTATTTTAAAGGAGAAAATTTTATGAAGGAGAAAATTTTATGAAAAAACTGCTTTGCGCCGGACTGCTTGTTCTGCTGCTCTTCGGCCTTTCGGCCTGCGCCGCGTTCGGCGGCCAGCCCGAATCGTCGGCGCCGCCGGCTCTTTCCTCCGAGCCGGAGGTCTCCACCTCCTCCGCACCGGTGTCGCTCGGGGCGATGGACGCCAACACGGCGATGGACTACTGCCTGCGGCTGTACAACAAGGTGCACGCCGTCGCCTACCTCTCCTCGGCCGAGGCGCTGGACGACGCGTCCTTCGCGGAATTGCAGGCGCTGGTGGCCGAGATGCAGCGCTACGGCAGCGAGGAGGACGCCCGAACCATGTACGCCGTCGGGATGGCGAACCTCACCGCCGCCTGCTATACCTACGGAACGCCGGGCGGCGTCGATTCCGAAAGCCTTGACGTGCAGGTCAAGGCGCTGCGTGCGACCTATAACACCATGCCCTACGGCTTCCGGCAGGAGCTGAAATATCTGTACGAACCGGAGTGGGAGATGGCCGCCAAAATTTTGTCGGCGAAGCAGGCTGCCTCATAAAAATCCGGCGATCGCGCGGCCGTGCGGCCGTTATGCATTTTTTGAAAAAGGGGAGCGATGGACGTGCGGCGTTTGTTCCCGCCGCCCCTTGTCCGTCGCTTCTGCGTCAAAGGAGAAATGAAAACATGTTGGTAAAAGAACTCAAGCTCGATCAGGAGAAGGCCCGGTTGGTCTGTTATCTGCATGAGGCGACTACTGAAATGTCCGACTTCTGCGAACGGCCGGCCGTCGTCATCTGCCCGGGCGGCGGCTACGGCTTCTGCTCGAGGAGAGAGGCCGATCCCATCGCCCTGCATTACGCCGCGGCCGGCTTCCATTCCTTTGTGCTCTATTACGCCGTGGGGGAGGATGTGGCCTTCCCGACCCCGCTCTACGAGCTTTCTCTGGCGCTCAAGACCATCCGCGACTACGCGGAAGAGTGGGGAGTCATCCCGAACAAGATCGCCGTCTGCGGCTTTTCGGCCGGCGGACATCTCTGCGCCTCGCTCGGGACGCTGTGGAATCATCCCCTGCTGGAGGAGATGGAGGGCTTCTCAGGGAAGGAGAACTGCCCCAACGCCATGATCCTCGGCTATCCGGTGATTACCACCTCCTGGATGGAGAATTGCGGTGCGCTCTCCCGCATACTGGGCGAGCATACCGAAAATCTGCCGCTCCTCTCCTGCCAGAAGCAGGTCGGGCCGCACACGCCTCCGGCCTTTATCTTCCATACATATGAAGATAACGCCGTCCCGGTGGAGGACAGCCTGGCCTTTGCCACCGCGATGGCCGCGGCCGACGTCCCCTTTGAGCTGCATATTTTCAAGGATGGCGGGCATGGCATTTCTCTGGCAAATCCGTTGACCGGGCATTTTTCCGACGGCGTTTCGGGGGCGGAGGTTGCGGAGTGGATGCCGATGTCCTGCGACTGGCTCTGGCGGCTGTTTGGCATGCCGCATATCCCGGTACGGGAGAAAATCGACAGGGCGCACCCGTCGGCCTCCAATCGATAGAAAAACGGCGTCGCAGCCTCTTGCATTCTGTGCGGCTTGCTGATACAATAATCATGTTGTGCCCCGTGTTAGGGGAGCTGGTCGGGTCTTCGACTCGACTGCAAATTTGTAAAAGGGAAAGAAGAATCGAAAATGTCAAAACCTGTACTTGTTGAAATTTCCGCCCGGCATGTCCATGTTTCCAAAGAGGATCTGGAGACCCTGTTCGGCAAAGGCTATGAGTTGACCCGGAAGAAGGATCTCTCTCAGCCGGGACAGTTCGCCTGTGAGGAGCGGGTCGATGTCATCGGCCCTAAGCGTGAGCTGAAAAACGTCTCCATCCTGGGGCCGGTGCGTCCGGCGACGCAGGTGGAGCTGTCCATGACCGACGCGCGCTCGATCGGCGTGTCCGCCCCGGTGCGGGAGTCAGGCGACGTCGCCGGCAGCGGTGCCTGCAAGCTGGTCGGCCCCTGCGGCGAGGTGGAGCTTGCCGAGGGCGTGATCGTTGCCAAGCGGCACATCCACATGACGCCGGAGGACGCGGAAAAATACGGCATCTCCGACCGGCAGATTGTGCAGGTGGAAATCCCGACCGAGGGACGCAGCCTGATCTTCGGCGACGTGGTTGCCCGTGTAAGCGATAAGTTCAAGCTGGCCATGCATCTCGATACGGATGAGGCCAACGCCGCCGGCGTTCCGGGAAGCTGCACCGGCAACATCCTGGACTAAATCCGCCGGATGCCCGATAACCGGACATCGGATAAAAAAATGTACGCCGCCCCGTGTTTTTTTAAAAAAGCACCGGGCGGCGTGTTTTTTGCGCTCAAAAAAGGCAGGGCTCCAGCTGGCTGCCGAGCAGGGCGGCGCGAACCGCGTCGGGAATTTTGGAAAAATCCGCCACCAGCGAGTTGGGCTTGGCATACGGATCGTCCTGCCGCATGGGAACAAAGTAGATGTTCTTGCAGTTCATCAGCAGGCCGATGTTTTTGGCCGAAGCGCCGAGGGCGTCGTTGGTCGCGGCGGCGATCAGCACCGGCCGTCCGTTGCGCAGATGCGCCTTGGCCGCCAGGGTAACCGCCGTGTCGGTGATACCGAGCGCCAGCTTGCCGATGGTGTTTCCGGTACAGGGGGCAATCACCAGCAGGTCAAGCAGCTTTTTCGGGCCGATGGGTTCGGCCTCTGCGATGGTGTGGATGACCTTGTTTTTGCATATATCCTCAATCTTCGTAACAAACGATTCGGCCGTGCCGAACCGCGTGTCGGTCGAGTAAGCGGTATCCGACATGATTGGAATAATCTCCATACCGGCTTCTTTGAGACCGGCCAGCTGCGCGACCGCGCCCGACAGGGTGCAAAATGAGCCGCAAAAGGCAAATCCCACGGTAAATCCTTCCATATATAACCGTTCCTTTCTTTCAGAATACATACCGTCGCCGGCGGGAGGCAGCTCCGGATTTTTCGTTTTTTCGATGAGAGTCGGTTCTCTCCGCACCCGGGCGCTCTGGCGTTGACCCATTTTGGAAAAGCGCCCGGCGCCGCTGTCCGAAAAGCGTATGATAGAAATCCTGCCCGCCTCCCGATGACGACGGTGTTGACTTTACAAAGCATGATAAGCCGAAGCCGGCAGGGAGGCCTTTCGGCTTTTTTGCACCGGCCGCAAGCCGATGGTAAGGCGCGGATCAGACCGCAAACCCCTCCTCCCGGAAGATGGCGGTGACCGTGTCCTTTACAATGCGCGCGGCCGAAACCGGCGCGGTTTTCCCCGGAAGGGAGAGGGCGGAAATGGCCTTGATTCCGTTTTGCTCGGCCGCGGCAAAGTCGGTTCCGCCCGGCGCGGAGGCAAGGTCGATGATCAAAGCGCTTCTTTTGCAGGCGACAATCTCCCGCCGGGTGATCACGTTGTCCGGCACTGTGTTGAAGATGACATCGGCCTCCCCGATATATTCGTGCAGGTCGGCGGTGCGCCGGGCGGTAAAGCCCTCCGCCTCGATCCAGGCGAGGTCGCCCCGCTTGCGGGCGGTGGCGATCACCCGGGCGCCGAAGCCTGACAGCAGGCGGGAAAGCACCTTGCCGATCCGACCGTAGCCGATGACCGCGCAGGTCGAGCCGAAGAGGGTGATGTCGGTTTCCCGGATGGCGATCTCCAGCGCCGCCTCGGCCGTGGGGACGGCGTTGCGCACGGCCAGCTCCTCCCGGTCGGCATAATCCATGATATGTAGCTTGCTCTGCGGCGGACAATGAATTTTTCCGCCCAGAATCAGCCGGGTTCTGTCGGCCGAGGCCCAGATGTCATTCAGATAAACGGTGTTATAGCTGTAGGGGGCGATCAGGGTAACGCCGTCCTTGCTGACCGGCATCGGCAGGATTAAAATATCGGCGGAGGCGATGGCCTCTCCCACGCTGCCGATAAAGCAGGAGGCCGAAACCTCCTCCAGCTTTTCAAGTGCCGCGGTTATAACACAGTAGCCGTCGAGTGCCAGCATGTTGGCCAGATAGGCCTGCCGGGTGTCCCCGCCGATGACGGCGATGACGAGTTGTCGGTTTTGTTCCATATTTGATCCCTCTCAATACGGGTTACGTTCTTTGTACAGAATATGCGAAGCGGGCGCGGTTGGTTCCGCGGCAAAAAGCGCCCCGGCATATCTGCCGCAGGGCGGGGAAAATCTCTCCTCTTTCCGCTTTTGTGCCGTGCGGCAAAGATTTTTTGCAAAAACAACATTTTGACAAAATCTTTTTTAGATTTTGCCATTGACTTTAGATAATTCCACGAATATTATAAAAAGGAAAAGTAGTGCCCGGTTTCCGGGCGCCGCACCAAGGCATGGGTATGGAAAAGCTTCGCCTCGGCCGGAGGACGTGCTTTTACCGACCAGAGAAAGGAAGGGCACAGGGTATGAACATCGGAAGAAAAATCACCGCACTGCTTCTGAGCACAAGCCTTCTGTTGACGGCTGCGCCGCTTTCGGGCGTGCTTGCCGCGGCCGATACCGCTGCGGGCGATCCGTGGAAATCGGACGCCGCGTGGTCTACGCAGCCGGCAACCAGCCGGCTCGAAAAGGGGCAGACCTACTTCACCGGGAAGGAATGGACCGGGGAGGTAAACAGCAAGGATGTAAACGGCAACACCGTCCGTCAGTCCGACGTGGTGCAGGTGAATCGGATGGAGGCCCATTCGAGTGAGACGATTCCCTACGACTCGGTTGAAAAGGCGGTTGAGGGCGCGGCTAACTTCACGCCGGAAATTTCGGCTTACTACCAGAAGCTGACGGGGGAGGGCAAGCCCTGGCAGCTGGCGGTTTATCAGAATATGAGCACGGCAAAATCCGCCGGTGTGCTCGACGATTTTTACAAGACCGATTATGACATGGCCGCCGCCCCCAAATATGCCGGGGACGGCACGGTCGGCATTTGGGGCAGCTCGGCCTATTACGGCGGCTTTCAGGAGGTAACCCTCCCCGCTTCGTGGCAGACACAGGGCTTTGATTTCCCCATCTACAGCAACATCAGCATTCCCTGGGGCGGCGCTTACGGCAACTCCGGCACAAGCCTGCCCTATGCCCCGACCGTGACCAATCCGGTCGGCTTCTATCGCTATACCTTCGACGTCGACAGCGAGTGGATGGACCGCAACCGCAAGGTTTTCATCTCCTTCCAGGGGGTGGAGTCGGCCATGTACCTCTATGTCAACGGGCATGAGGTCGGCTACAGCGAGGACAGCTTCGACGCGGCCGAGTTTGACATCACCCCCTTCCTGAACGCCGACGGAAAGGGCAATCTTCTGGCGGTCAAGGTGGTTCGCTGGTGCGACGGCAGCTTCCTGGAGGATCAGGATTATCTCCGGCTGGCCGGCATCTTCCGCGATGTTTATGTATACTCGACCCCGTCGGTCTATCTGGAGGATTATAAGGTAGAGACCGACCTGGACGATACATATACGAACGCCACCCTGAAGATTTCGGCCGACCTGCTCAACTCCAGCCAGAAGGCGGCTTCCAACTTCGCCGTGGATGTAAAGCTTTTTGACGCCGACGGGCAGGATATTCTGGACGCCTCTCCGCTGCGGGGCAGCTTTGACCGCGTCTCCAGCGGGAAAAAGGCGACCCTCGACCTTTCGGCGGCCATCCGGTCGCCCCACCTCTGGTCGGATGAGGATCCTTACCTCTACACCCTGGTGCTTTCGTTGTACAACACCTCGACCGGCGCGTATTACGAGAGTGTGGCGCAGCCGCTCGGCTTCCGGGAGATTTCCTTTACCAGGACGGTTGTGGACGAAAATTATAACAACATCACCGATTATTATCAGACGGTCACCATCAACGGCAAACCCTTCAAATTCCGCGGAGTGGACCGGCACGACACCGCGCCGCAGACCGGCCGCTATGTCCCGCATGAGGTTTATGAGCAGGATATCCTGCTGATGAAGCAGTACAACATCAACGCCGTGCGTACCTCCCACTATCCGGACGACAAGTATTTTTACTATCTCTGCGACAAGTACGGGATTTACGTTATGGCCGAGTGCAATGTGGAGTGCCACGGCACCAATTCCGACGATACCCACCGCTATCTTGAGCAGTCGGTTTACGACCGCGTCAGCACCCACATGAATATCGAGAAAAACCGGACCTCGGTTGTGATGTGGTCCTACGGAAACGAGAGCGGCGACACCCCGAGCAGCAAGATCATACAGAACGCGATCAACAATATCATGAAGCCGATTGACTCCACCCGGCCGATTCATTACTGCGGCCTTGGCGGACAGGGCGGCACCGATGTGGACAGCCAGATGTATGCCGGCGTCAGCGGCGTCTATGCCAAGGGCACGGTGAAGAACCACATGCCCTATCTCCAGTGCGAGTATGCCCATGCGATGGGCAACTCGGTCGGCAATCTTTACGAGTATTGGGAGGCTTATCGCAGCTCGGACAATATCCTCGGCGCCTTTATCTGGGACTGGGTCGATCAGTCGATCGCGACCGAGATTCCGGGCGCGGCGACCAAAACGGTCACTGCCGATCAGGGGCGTCTCTCGCTCGTCGGCACGCTGGAGGGTTCGGTCATTTCGGATTCCACGGCGCCCGGCGGCAAGGTGCTTTCCGGAAACTCCCTTCTGACTGAAAAATTGAATCCCGCGTCCGGCGACCGGCTGAATGAGGCGCTGTCGGGCAGCAGCTCCTTCACGCTGGAGGCTTTTGTCAAGCAGCAGTCGACCAAGGCCTTCAACACCATCCTCGCCAAGGGAGATCATCAGGTCGCCGTTCGCTCGGCGTATGAGAACAGCCTGACCTTCTACGTCTACGCCGGCGGAAGCTGGATTCAGAACGATTTTGAAGTGCCGACCGGATGGCTCGGCAGCTGGCATCATCTGGCCGCGGTGGTCGATGGGACGAAAATGCGCCTCTACTGCGACGGCAAGGAGCTTGCCAACATCACCGGCGGGGGAGAAAAGACCATTTCGGGCGCCATCGCCTCGAGTGATCAGCCCTTTGGCATCGGCATTGACGCCGAGCACACCGGTGAGCGGGACGGCAACAATCAGTATGCCTTCGTTCGGGTGTATGACCGGGCGCTGACCGCGGCCGAGCTTTCGGCGCAGCGGCAGGCCGACCTCGGTAACGGGTCGTACGCCGTCGAGCCGTCGGATGACAGCGCGGTGCTCTGGCTGGATTACAGCAAGGCCGAAACCGGCAGCGTTGTGGGGGATACCTATGATTATTACGCCGAGCAGGGCGACGCCGACATGGCCGGAAAATACTATGCCTACGGCGGCTGCTGGGGCGATACGATCAACGATGGAAACTTCTGCCAGAACGGTCTGATTAACCCCGACCGCAGCGTGCAGGATGAGCTGTACGAGGTCAAATACGTCTATCAGAAGCTGTGGTTCACCGCCGACACCATCGACATTCTGAACCACAAGGTCAATATTGAAAATGAGTCCAGCTTCACCGATCTCTCGGCGTATGAGACGGTTTATGAGCTGCTGGAGGACGGCAAGGTCGTCGACAGCGGTAGCCTGACCCTCTCCTGCGCGCCGGGCGGAAAGGCGACGGCCTCCATCCCCTTCCAAATGCCGGCCGAGCGGAAGGCCGACGCCGAATATTATCTCAATCTCTCGGTTCGGCTGAAGGAGGATACCCTCTGGGCGCCGGCGGGACATGAGGTCTCCTATGCCCAGTTCCGCGTCCCGGCCGAGGTGCAGAATATCTCCAAGCCGTCGGACGGCGCGTCGGCCATCCGGCAGAGTGAGCAGGGCGACCTTTTGACCCTGTCGGGCGATAACTTTACCCTGAAATTCAACAAGTCCACCGGCCTGATTGAGGAGTACACCTACGCGGGGCAGACGGTCATGACCGCCGGCCCGACTCCGAACTACTGGCGCGGCATTTACGACAACGACTGGAAAGACAGCGTCATCAACGGCAACCGCACCTGGGAGAAGGCCAACAGCAAAATGACGGCCTCCACCTGCAGGGTGTCCGCCGCCGCGGGCGGCAAGAGCTGCACGATACAGGTTGCGATCGACCTGTACGGCAACAGCTCGCAGCAGATTTTGAAGTACGTCATCCACAACACCGGCGAGATTGAGGTGACCGCCACTCTGAATCCCGACGCGAGCGCCCCCGAGCTTCTGCGCTATGGTGCGGAGATCACCCTGCCCAGAGGCTATGAGCAGATCACCTGGTACGGCAACGGTGAGCAGGAGACCATCTCCGACCGCAAATACGGCGGCCGGATCGGCCTGTACACCTCCACCGTGTCGGATTCCTTCTATCCTTACGCGAAGCCGCAGGCCTCCGGAAACAAGACGGCCGTGCGCTTCATCGCGCTGGAGGATCCCAACAGCCCGGTCGGCCTCATGGTGGTCAGCGACAGCGAGATGGAGGCCTCTGCCCTGCATTATAAGACGACCGACTACGCCGGTGTGAATCGGGTTTATGAGATGCCGAGAACCGATTATACCATCCTGAACGTCGACTACGGCGCAAGGGGCACCGGCGGCGCGACCTGCGGTCCCCGCCCGCTGGATCAGTACCGGCTGTTCAACGACGGACGGGATTACACCTACAGCTATACCATCGTGCCGTACAAAACGGCGGCCGACGACGTCATGGCACTCTCCAAGCTCTGGCGCGACAGCGAAAGCTTTGATCAGGATACGTTTGATAAGGAAACCGCGGCCGAAATGGACGCGCTGATCAACACTGTTTCGGTGATCCTCAGCTATAATCAGAAGAAGGATGTCGAGGCGGTCCGTGCGCAGTACAACCGCCTGACCGATGGGCAGAAGAAGCTGGTCAAAGGGCTGGATATTCTGACCGCGGCGGAGGAGAAAATCTATACCCTCTATGGCGCAAAGGCCTACATCACCGATAAGAGTGCGGCCGGCCGGGACGCCGAAATCACCGAAACGGCCACGATCTACAAGGACGCGACCTCTCCCTTCGGCTACGCCTTCAAGGGATATTTCCAGGTGCCGGATAACGACGGCGGCGTGAATAAGGCGCTGTCGGGCAGTGCGAAATTCACCATGGAGGTCTGGGTCAACCCGAGCGATCTTTCGGCCGACAACGCCTTTATCATGAAGGGCGACAATCAGGTCAGTATCAAGACGACCTCCAATGGGCTGGAGTATTATATCTACTCGAACGGATGGCAGGTCATCGACGTGCCCATTCCGCAGGATTTTGCGATCGGCAAATGGAATTACATTGCCGCAACCTATGACGGAAGCACCATGTGCCTCTATGTCAACGGCAGCCTGGTCGGATCCAAGAGCCTGTCGGTCTCGATCAACAGCGGAAGCTATCCGCTGGGCATCGGAAAATGCTATGATCCCGGCAATGCAAGCAAGCAGCTTCGCGGCTCGATGGCGGCGGCGCATGTGATGAACCGCGCGCTGAACGAGGGCGAGATCAAGGCCCGTTACAGCGCCGACCTTGCGGGAAGGCACAGCGTCATCAACGCCAGCTCGTCCGAGGTGGTTGTCTGGTACGATGCCGACAGCTACAGAAGCGAGGGCGGCACCACCATCTCCCGCCCGGGAGATGTGGACGGCGACGGCCAGGTGACCGTCTCCGACGTGGTGCAGCTGCGCAAGCTGATTGTCGCCGGCAGCTGGACCGAGCGCGAGTTTGCGGCCGGAAACCTCGATGGAGACAAGACTCTCTCGGTCTCCGACGTGGTCGAGCTGCGTAAGAAGATTGTACAGGGCGGCTGACCTTTTGATAAGCTGACAGGCGGAAGGGTTCGCCCCCCGTCCGCTTAAAACAGAAAAAATCCCCGTCAGGCCGGAGGAGCACTGCCTTCTCCGCCCGGCGGGGATTCTTTGCGTGTAGAAGAAAAATCACACTCTGTGCATGGCTCCCCCCTCTATCGTTTGTGCAAAACGTAGAAAAGGGGGAGGGGGATTCGTGACAAGAGTGCATATAAAATGGGAACGGAGTGTGGTATCATGAAAGCAGCAGCCGGAGAGGATAACTCACGGTGAAACCCG